>CAYXKI010000022.1:0-14788 GCA_964465095.1 uncultured Ruminococcus sp. | reverse complement strand
TGAACGACTGGCAAGAAGCCGGACTCTTGGAATAAAGCAAACGTATGTTACTAAATGGCAAATGGCGCACAGCCTACTGATACCGTAAAGGCAATCCTGAAGAAGGAAGGCGTGCTCTAAGCATGTCCAAGTGCGGGGTGTTTTGTCAGAATGGCAGAACAGAGATTGCTCCGCCGGTGAGTGCTGTCACAAAAGACAAGACTGACCAGTGGGGCAATTGCCCGAAATCATGAGGGGCTGTACAAGTTTGTACAAAGCTGCCCAGAGTCTGAGGAGGTATACACAATGCAAGAACTGTTGAAAGTGATTGTAGCCGGTCTGGTTGAAGATCCGTCCGCAATCGAAATTACCGAAGATGCACCCAATGAGGAAGGCGTAATCGTGTTCCATCTTCACGTAGCACCGGAAGATACCGGTCGTGTCATTGG
Source organism: uncultured Ruminococcus sp. (assembly GCA_964465095.1). Taxonomy (GTDB): domain Bacteria; phylum Bacillota; class Clostridia; order Oscillospirales; family Ruminococcaceae; genus Ruminococcus_C. The sequence goes on along the minus strand of CAYXKI010000022.1, from coordinate 14,360 downwards.
AAAGCAGGGTCGGATTGCAAAGGCAATTCGTGTAATTATGCGTGCCGGAGCAGCGAGAAATAATCAGAAGATCGCAGTAGAGATTGACTGATGCAGGCAGGCAGGTGGGTTTTCCGCCTGCCTGTTTTTTTCGGAAAGGAAAAATAGATGAAACAATACTTGGAAATTGGAAAAATCGTCAATGTTCACGGCTTACGTGGAGAAATTAAAGTTGTCCCTTGGTGCGATGACCCGGAATTTCTCTGTGAATTTGACACATTATATCTGGACAAGACCTATGACCCGGTGCAGGTTGTTTCTGCCAGATTGCAAAAGAACAATGTGCTGATGCAACTGGAGGGAATTGATACGGTGGAGGCAGCAGAAAAGCTTCGGAATCGTGTGCTGTATATGGATCGGGAGGAAGTAGAACTGGAAGAGGGCGTGTACTTTATCCAGGATCTGATTGGCTTAGAGGTATTGGATGCGGATACCGGTGTAAGCTATGGCACATTGACAGAGGTCTTTCAGACCGGGGCAAATGATGTCTATGAGGTGAAAAACAGCGAAGGGAAAACCGTTCTGATTCCGGCAATTCCCGATGTGGTGGTGGAAACCAATCTGGAGGAAGGCAAAATGATCATTCGCCCACTGGAGGGACTGTTTGATGCGGATTGATGTGGCAACGCTGTTCCCGGAGATGTGCGAGGCAGTGCTGTCTGCAAGCATTCTGGGAAGAGCAAGAGAAAAGGGCTGCCTGTCGGTACAGTGTTGGAATATCCGGGACTATACTTTGGATAAACATCGCCGGGTAGACGATGTGCCCTATGGGGGCGGTAGAGGCATGGTGATGCAGGCAGATCCCATTTATCGCTGCTATGAGGCGATTTGTCAGGATTCCGGCACAGTGCCTCACCGGATTTTTCTCTCTCCCAAGGGAAAGGTGCTGGATCAGCAGCGTGCCTTAGAACTTGCGACTATGCCGAATCTGTTTCTGCTTTGCGGACATTATGAGGGAGTCGACCAGCGAATTCTGGATGAGATTATCGACGAGGAAATCTCCATCGGGGATTATGTGCTTACCGGCGGAGAATTGCCGGCACTGGTGCTGATTGATACCGTTGCACGGATGCTGCCGGGAGTGCTGCCGGAAAATCTCTGCTTTGAGGAAGAAAGCCACTTTGGGGGCTTGCTGGAATATCCGCAGTACACACGTCCGGCAACCTGGCATGAAAAAGAAGTGCCTCCGGTGCTTCTGACTGGGCATCATAAGAACATCGCAGATTGGCGTTTTGCACAAAGCCTGGAAATTACCCGGGAGATGCGTCCGGATATGTATGCCAACTATTTGAACAAAAATTAACATGTTATTCTGTTTACTTTTAATAAATCCATCCATCTCCTGGTAAGAGAAGAAATACGATTTGGCAACGTAGGCATAATATACAAACTTTCACGAGAAAATTCGTGTACCTTGTATCATAGCGTAGAAAATTTCGGAAAATCCGGTTTTTTTTGCAAAATACACGTTGACGTTGGGTAGAAAAAACGGTATAATAATGGCATGGAAGAAACAAAACCAATGTCCCATGCACTTTGATTGTGCATGACAGTGATGAAGATGGGAGAGTTTTTTATGTATGTTAAAGATGTAATGGTACAGAATCAGGTAGGTCTGCACGCAAGACCGGCAACCTTTTTCATTCAGCGTGCCAATGAATTTAAGGCATCTATCTGGATTGAAAAGGAAGAGCGTCGTGTAAACGCTAAGAGCCTTCTGGGCATTTTGTCCCTGGGCATTGTTGGCGGTACGCAGATCAAGATTATCGCTGATGGCGCAGACGAGCAGGTTGCTGTAAATTCTCTGGTTGATCTGGTAGAGAGCGGCTTTAGCGACTAATTCCCACATCGCACAATTTTTTGCGGTGTTGTCCTTGGATTTGTTCGTAATCGAAGACAAAAAGAACCTCACGGCATTGATTTCCTTTGTCGTGAGGTTTTCTGTTTTATTTTGTGAGAACAAGTTCTTAATACCCAAGTCCATAGCGTACCATGTTTTCACAGAAAATCCCATAGCCTCTTGTGGGGTCGTCTACAAAGACATGGGTGACAGCTCCTACAAGCATTCCATTCTGGAGAATGGGACTACCGCTCATCCCTTGGACAATGCCGCCGGTTTCCTCTAAAAGAACAGGGTCGGTGACACGGAGTATCATATTTTTGGTGTTGTCTGTGCCGGCAAAGTCTAAGGACTCGATTTCAACGGTATAGCGATTGGGGGTTGACCCACTGGTGGTACAGAGAATCTCTGCGGTGCCTGTCTGCACCTCTTGCTTTAGTGCCATAGGGATGGCTTCTTCTGTGGAGGGATTGCAAAACAGCGTCCCGAAAACGCCACAGCGATTGTTACAAAGCAGCGTGCCAAGGGTGGAGGCATTTAAAAAGCTTCCCTCCAGCATCCCCGGACTGCCGGCAATGCCCGGAATCACCCCGTCAATGGTCGCCCGGATTGCCCGTCCGGAACGGAGAGGGAGGATGTCGCCGGTGTCGCTGTCACAAATCGGGTGACCAAGCCCCCCAAAGCTGTCTGTGGCTTCTTCATAAAAGGTCAGCGTCCCGATTCCTGCGCTGCTGTCCCGTACCCAGATTCCGGCGGCATAGCTTTCGGTTTCGGTGGCATAAACCGGAGTAAGGGTGCAACTGTATTGGGTGTCCTCTCTGGTAAATACCACAGTGACCGATGCTCCCTTTGTGTTTGCAATGGCACTCTGTAAATCCTGGTTGCTGTAGATGGCTTGTCCGTCTACAGACTGAATCAGATCTCCCGGTTCTAATCCGGCATCTTCCGCAGGACAGTCTGAACCATCGGCAGTTTTTACCGCCTCCGTGGAGATAACCATAGCACCGCCCATTTCCAGTTCAATCCCAAAGGGCGTTCCGCAGGGCACAAGCATGGGACGATCAATTTCCAGGATCTCCACTTGCTTTACCGGAATCACGCCGAATAGTCGAAGTTCTGCGGTTTCATACGCTTCTGCCCCGGCAATTGCCGGTTGCACTTGTGCTTGTGTTGTGACGGCTTTGACAGAGAGCGCCGTGGAAATTTCTAAGGTGCTGCCGGTTTCTACATAGTAGCTGTCCGGTAGCTGCCAGGCATAATAGACGGTTATGGTGTAAACACTAAGGAGTGCAGCAGAACAAATTGCTGCACCTCTGCGGATCCATTGACGTATGCGCAATTTTTTGTACTCCTTTATTTTTTAGAATAAGTTCTTAGAATTTGGACGATTACGTCCATTACTAGTTTCTCCGGGGACAAAGCAAAATATCACCGGAAAAGAAAGGACATGCGCCTTATGAGAAAAAAATCAAAACCAACCGGTAGCATGATTACCGCAAAACAATATCAGCGCCAGCGTGGCAGAGAGATTACTTGTACCGTTTTGCGTTGGGTTCTGGTTCTTACCGGATTGCTTTTTTGTTGGGGGACAGATTTCGGCTGTGCAAGAGGCTGGATCAAAAACGCCAGAGCCGGCGAAAACTGGCCTTTGGAATATGTAGGCTATGGACAGATGATGATTGTGGCAAGTGTGATGTTGACAATCGCCGCCCTCCTTGTGCTGCTGTTCCGGAAACGACCGTGGCTTTGCTGGATTGGAATCGGTGTGGGAACATTGGGAATCACCCTTTGTCTGTTGGCATTGTATCATGTGGCAAGCTATGCGGCAGATAGTGGCTTTTACAGCAACCTCTGGGATATGTCCGCAGAGTATGTGTTTCTGATCCAGATTCTGCCCACGATTCTTCCCTATCTTTGCCTTTTGATTCTGGCATTGCTTCAAATTTTCTCCCGGAAAGATGTGGCTTCAGAAAAAGTTGCAAAAAGCACCATAATTTAGCACGCTTCTACAGAAGTCCCGGCACAGGCACTCCCTTGGAACTTTTACATTTTTTACTATTTCCTGTATTTTGTTCGAGCGGAAAAAATAAAATTGCACAAAAATGTGTTCTTTTTATGCAAAATTTCTTTTTTCGACAGGATTCCGACTTGCATTTCCCCTATAGAGTGTGGTAAAATTGTCTTGTAGAACAAAATAACAGGAGGCAACAAAATGGACAACAAAAAAATCAAAGTCCTGATCGGAGATGACAGCGCAGAATATGGCGTTTCCTGTGCGAATCAACTGCGATCCTTTGGACTGTACGTGATTACCCGACGAAGGGATGGGAAAGTCATCCTGGACGCAATCCGCAATGATAAGCCAGACATTGTGGTGATGGATGCAATTTTGCCGGGGATGGACGGAATCGAGATCCTGGAGAAATCCCGTCACTTTGACTGCGTTCCGGCGTTTATTATTACCTCGGCGTATGACAATGCCTTTATTGAACGGCAGGTCATGGAACACGGTGCATCCTATTTTATGCTTAAGCCCTTTGATATTTCGATTCTTGGGGATCGGATTTTAAAGCTTCAGGCGAGAAATGTCCCCTCAAGAAGACACACAGGCAGAGAAAAATTAGAGCTTGTGGTGACGGACATGATTCACCAGCTTGGGGTACCTGCACACATCAAAGGCTATCACTATCTCCGCGCGGCAATTCTTCACTCCATTGCAGAGCCGCTTCTTCTGGAGAGCGTGACAAAAATGCTGTACCCTACGGTTGCCAAACAGTTTAATACCACCTCTTCTCGTGTAGAGCGTGCCATTCGTCACGCCATTGAAATTGCATGGGATCGGGGAGATCTGGATACCATTAACGCTTTCTTTGGGTATACCGTGAACAATTGCAAAGGCAAGCCCACAAATTCGGAGTTTATCGCCCTATTGACGGACAAGCTTCGGTTGCAATATTGCATGGGCGAGCAGATGCGTGCGTAAGCGGTGTCGCCCTATATATCATATGCGAAAGGAACTTAAATTATGACCAACGAACCGATGTTTCAAAAAGTAGATTGCAGCACATTGCTGGAGAATCCTATCAAACGAATCGGAACAGACTGGTATCTGCTTACCTCCGGTGCACCGGATGCGTATAATACCATGACTGCCTCTTGGGGAGAGATAGGCTTTCTCTGGGGAACGCCGACGTTCCACTGCTTTGTCCGCACCAATCGCTATACCATGGAGTACATGGATAAGAACGACATTTTTACCGTATCGTTCTTTGACAACGGCTATAAGCCGGCGCTGCAATATTGTGGCTCCCATTCCGGAAGAGATTGCGATAAAGCAAAGGAAACCGGCTTGCAGCCCATTGAACTGGAGGGCGCAACTGCTTTCCGTCAGGCAACCCACGTGCTGATCTGTAAGAAGAAGTACTCTGCCATGATCCAGAAAGAGGGCTTTTTCAACCCTGCGGACTATGAGAAGTGGTACCAGGATGGTCCTTTGCACCGGGAATTTGTCGGAGAGATTATCGCAGCTTATCGGCGGACTATCCTCTAAAAAAGATTGTAGAGAATCCTTTGTGCGGTGTCGCCTTTATAGAAAATGAAAAGTCGCTCTTTATGGGCGGCTTTTTGCATAAAATCCGAAAAAGCAGGAGAATATGCGTTTATAATTGCATAATCAGAAATGAGTATGCAGCACTTATGGAGAAAAGAAAAAAAGTCTGCATATTTATGCGGAAATGCTTGACAAAGGCAAAAAAAGGTGTATAATAGGAGATAAGATCAATTAGAACTTGTTCTTACAGTACGTAGATGCTGTAAAATAAACAGATGGAGGAATTGACATCATGGCAAAGAAGGATATCAAAAAGGTTGTTCTGGCATATTCCGGCGGACTGGACACGTCAATTATTATTCCGTGGCTGAAAGAGAATTATAACAATTGCGAGGTTATCGCTGTTTCCGCTGACGTAGGACAGGGCACAGAACTGGACGGTCTGGAAGAAAAGGCAATTAAGACCGGCGCATCTAAGCTGATCATTCTGGATCTGAAGAAGGAATTCGTAGAGGATTATGTATTCCCCACCGTACAGGCTGGCGCAGTTTACGAGAACCGCTACCTGTTGGGTACTTCTTTTGCACGTCCGATTATCGGCAAACGTCTGGCAGAGATCGCTCTGGAAGAGGGCGCAGATGCAATTTGCCATGGCGCAACCGGTAAGGGGAATGACCAGGTACGTTTTGAACTGGCAATTAAGGCATATGCACCGGATATGGCAATTATCGCACCCTGGAGAGAGTGGGATATCAAGAGCCGTGATGAGGAAATCGACTATGCGGAGGCACACAACATTCCGCTGAAGATTAACCGGGAAACAAACTATTCCAAGGACAAGAACCTGTGGCACCTCTCTCATGAGGGTCTGGATCTGGAAGATCCGGCAAACGAGCCGCAGTACGAGAAAGAGGGCTTCCTGGAACTGGGCGTATCTCCCATTCAGGCACCGGACAAGCCGACTTATGTTACCATTCACTTCGAAAAGGGTATTCCTACCGCAATCGACGGCAAGGAACTGGGCGCAGTAGAGATCGTAGAAACCCTGAACAAGCTGGGCGGTGAGAACGGCATTGGTCTGTCTGATCTGGTAGAGAACCGTCTGGTTGGTATGAAGTCCAGAGGCGTTTATGAGACACCGGGTGGTGCAATTCTGTACCACGCACACGATGTTCTGGAGACCATCACTTTGGACAAGGAAACTGCAAGAGTAAAGCAGTACCTGAGCATCAAGTTCGCTGACATCGTATACAACGGTCAGTGGTACACACCGCTTCGGGAAGCAATGACTGCGTTTGTCGACAAGACCCAGGAAACTGTAACCGGTGATGTAAAGCTGAAGCTGTACAAGGGCAACATTATCAATGCAGGCGTTACCTCTCCGTACACACTGTATGATGAAGAGGTTGCAACCTTCGATGCAGAAGAAGTTTACAACCAGAAGGATGCAGAGGGCTTTATCAATCTGTTCGGTCTGCCGATTCATGTAAAGGCAAAGCTGGATCAGAAGCGTGGAAAGTAAATCTAAGAACTTGTTCTTATGAGAGTAAGTTTTAAGAACAAATAGAATACCGGTTTCACTTGCCGGATGGACAAAGGCGGCTTTCAGGGTCGCCTTTGCTGTTTTAGAGTCTGAACAGGCTTGAGGGAAAGGACGAAAACTATGGCACTTTGGGCAGGAAGATTTTCCAAAGAGATTGACGCAGGGGTCAATGCATTCAACTCTTCGATTGCATTTGATGCCAGAATGTACCGCCACGACATCCAGGGCAGTATTGCCCATGCAACGATGCTTGGAGATTGCGGAATTATCACAAAAGAGGACAGCCTGACATTGATCGGGGGCTTAAAAGAAATTCTGGCAGATCTGGATAACGGAACGCTGGAATTTGATCCCAATGCAGAAGACATTCATATGTTCGTAGAGGCAGAACTGACAAAACGTCTGGGAGATGTGGGAAAGCGTCTGCATACCTCCCGTTCCAGAAACGACCAAGTTGCTTTGGATCTGCGACTGTATCTCCGGGATGAGATTGCGTCTGTCCGTGGATTGGTTTACAGACTTTGCGAGACACTTGTAACAATTGCAAAGCAGCACACAGAAACGGTATTGCCGGGATATACCCATTTGCAGCGTGCACAGCCGGTAACCTTTGCACACCATCTTCTGGCATATGTGCAGATGTTCCTGCGAGACCTTGGCAGACTGGACGACACCAAAAAGCGGATGAACGAGTGCCCTCTTGGCAGTGGTGCACTTGCCGGTACGACGTATCACATTGACCGGGAACAGACCGCCTCTCTTCTGGGCTTTGATGCACCGATGGCAAACAGTCTGGACGGCGTTTCTGATCGGGATTATTGCATTGAACTTGCAGAAACTTTGTCGGTGATTATGATGCACCTGTCCCGGTTTTCCGAGGAAATTATTCTCTGGTGTTCTTGGGAATTCAAGTTCATTGAACTTGACGATGCTTTTGCAACCGGTTCTTCCATCATGCCTCAGAAGAAAAACCCGGATATTACAGAACTGATTCGTGGAAAGACTGCAAGAGTTTATGGCGATCTCCAGACCCTCCTTGTGATGATGAAAGGCTTGCCTTTGGCATATAACAAGGATATGCAAGAGGACAAAGAGGCAATTTTTGATGCAGTGGATAACACCAAGCTTTGTCTGGAAACCTTTATCCCCATGTTGGAAACTATGCGTGTCAATAAGGGAAATATGCGTGCTGCTGCGGCAAAGGGCTTTATCAATGCGACAGACTGTGCAGATTATCTAGTGAAAAAGGGAATGCCTTTCCGGGATGCGTATAAAATTTCCGGTACCCTTGTGGCAAAGTGTATTGCAGAGGGCTTGACTTTGGAAACATTGCCTTTGGCGGCATATCAGGAGATGACACCGCTTTTCACAGAAGATGTCTATGAGGCAATCAGCCTGGAAACCTGCGTCAAGGGTAGAGTTTCGCAGGGGGGACCGTCCCCTGCGGCAGTGGCACAGCAGCTTGAACTGGTAGAAGGAAAACTGGAGCAATTAAAATGACAGAAGAGAAAAAACGCAAACGGCAACAACTGGTGCGGAGATGGAAGTTTCTCATTGCACTGTGTATCGTCGCTGTGATTGTGTGGATTCTGGGGGAGATTTTGTTCGGGTTGGTGCTGAATCTTGGAATGACAGTGTCCAGAATCTGGGCGATTGCAGTCATTGTGCTGACTTGCGGCTTTAGTATCTGGAAATGCCCACGAGAATAGCACTCCGGGCTTGGCGTGGATGCCCTTTCGGCAAGAAAGTGAGAAAAAATTATGGCAACAAAAATATTTATAGATGGTCAGGCTGGAACGACTGGTCTGCGGATTCATGAGCGTCTGGAAAAGCGTTCGGATCTGGAACTGATTACATTGACAGATGCCAATAGAAAGGATGCGGCTGCCAGAAAGCAGGCGATCTGTGAGAGCGACATCACCTTTCTCTGCTTGCCGGATGCGGCGGCAAAAGAAGCTGTGGCACTTGCCGGGGATGCAAAGGTGCGGATTATTGACGCTTCTACTGCCCATCGGACAAATTCGGACTGGGCATATGGTTTTCCGGAATTGTCCGAAGCCCATCGGGAAAAAATCCGGACTTCCAACCGTGTGGCAGTGCCGGGGTGCTATGCCAGTGGCTTTGCTTCCCTGGTGTATCCCATGGTGCAAAGCGGCATTCTCCCAAGAAATTATCCGGTACAGTGCTTTGCGGTGTCCGGGTATAGCGGCGGTGGCAAGGCAATGATCGGGGAGATCGAAAGCGAAGATCGTGCCCCGGAGTTGTACAGCCCACGGTTTTACGGCTTGGCAAACAATCACAAGCACTTGCCGGAAATGCAGAAAATCTCCGGGCTTCTGGAAAAGCCCATGTTTACGCCTATTGTAGACGATTTCTATAATGGGATGCTGGTTTGCGTTCCGATTCAGGCGGCAATTGCGGAAAAGCCGATGTCTATTGCAGAAATCCACGAGATGTTCCGGGCACAATATGATGGCTCTAATTTTGTCCACGTACAGCCCCTTGGCACAACAGAAGAGATGACAAAGACAAAGCTGTCTTGTAACGATCTGCGGGATACCAATCAGATGGAAATTTTCGTATTTGGTGACGATGACCAGATTCTTCTCTGCTCCAGACTGGATAACCTTGGAAAAGGTGCTTCCGGCGCAGCGGTGCAGTGTATGAATATTATGCTGGGATTGGATGAAACCACCGGCTTGTTGGGATAGGAGAGAACACATGAATAAAATAGCAGTAGAAGGATACGCTTTCGTAGAGGGCGGAATTTGTGCCGCAAAGGGTTTTCGTGCCGGCGGTGTATACTGTGGAATCAAAGAAAATCCGGATCGGAAAAACGATCTGACAGTGGTAGCAGCGGATACGCTTTGTAATGCTGCGGCAGTGTATACGCAGAATAAAGTCAAAGGCGCACCGGTTCTGGTGATGCAACAGCATTTGCAGGCAACTGGTGGCAAGGCGATGGCGATGGTGGCAAACTCCAAGAACGCAAACACCTGTAATGCAGATGGCGTGGAAAAGGCAGAAACCATGTGCCGCCTTACTGCCCAGGAATTGGGGTGCAAGACAGAAGAGGTTCTGGTGATGTCTACCGGTGTCATCGGTCAGATTCTGCCGATAGAACCGATTCAAAAGGCACTCCCGGCATTGTGTAAGTCTCTGACTCCAGATGAAGCCGGTGCAACTGCCGCAGCCACTGCGATTATGACAACCGACACCTTTGCAAAAGAAGTGGCAGTGGAATTCACCCTTGGAGGAAAGACCTGTCACCTTGGTGGTATGGCAAAGGGCAGCGGTATGATTCACCCTAATATGGCAACAACCCTGAACTGTATTACTACCGATGTGGCAATTTCTGCAAAGCTGTTGCAGACCGCCTTGTCTGATGTGGTCAAGGTCACTTATAACTGTCTGTCTGTAGACGGGGATCAGTCCACCAATGATACTTGTGCGGTACTGGCATCCGGGCTTGCCGGCAATACAGAAATTACCGAGATGAACGAGGACTACCTTGTTTTCCGCATGGCACTGTATACTGTCATGATGAATATGACAAGAATGCTGGCGTATGACGGCGAGGGCGCAACAAAGCTTCTGGAGTGCAAGGTCACCGGCGCAGCAGATCTGGACACCGCAATTACAGTAGCAAAGAGTGTGGTATGTTCTCCGCTTCTGAAATGTGCCATGTTTGGTGCAGATGCCAACTGGGGAAGAGTCCTTTGTGCAGTAGGCTATGCAGATGCAGAGTTTGACATCCATCAGGTTGCCGTTACTCTTGCTTCTAAGGCAGGTTCTGTTGCTGTGTGTGAAAATGGTGCAGGAATTGCTTTCTCAGAGGAAGAAGCCAAGAAAGTGCTTCTGGAGGATGAAATTCAGATTCTGGTTTCCATTGGAGACGGTGCAGTTTCCGCAACTGCTTGGGGCTGTGATCTGACCTATGATTATGTAAAGATCAATGGCGACTATCGCTCATAAGAGAGGAGCAGAGAAAGAAAAATGGGAGAGATTAACAACAAGATCCGGGCACAGGTGTTGGTAGATGCCCTGCCCTATATTCAGAAATATAATAACAAAATCGTAGTTGTCAAGTATGGCGGAAACGCCATGACAAACAAAGAACTGAAACAGGCAGTTATGAATGACATTGTGCTGTTGTCTTTGGTAGGCGTAAAGGTTGTTCTGGTACACGGTGGTGGACCGGAAATTAACGATATGCTTGGAAAGCTTGGCATTGAGAGTAAATTTATCGGTGGTCTGCGATATACCGACGAGGCAACTGTGGACGTGGTAAAGATGGTGCTTACCGGTAAGGTGAACAAGGAACTTGTCAATCTCCTGACACGTACCAAAGGACGGGCACTGGGACTTTGCGGGATTGACGGACAGATGCTGATGGCAGAGCGGAAAACAGGACCCAACGGAGAAGATCTGGGCTTTGTGGGAGACATCACCAAGGTCAATGAAAAGCCGATTCTGGATGCGTTGAATAATGGCTATGTTCCGGTAATTGCAACCGTTGCCACAGATGAATTCGGGCAGACCTATAACGTCAATGCAGACACTGCTGCTGCCAGAATTGCTGCCCAACTCCGGGCAGAGAATCTGATCCTTATGACGGATATTGCCGGACTTCTCCGGGATAAAGACGACCCCTCTACTTTGATTCCTTTTGTCAATGTAAGCGAAGTGCCTTTCTTGAAGCGAAAGGGAATTATTTCCGGCGGTATGATCCCGAAGATTGACTGCTGTGTAGAAGCGGTACGAAGAGGGGTTAAGAAGACAGCGATTATTGATGGTAGAATTCCCCATTCGATTTTGATTGAAACATTGTCCAATGAGGGAATCGGAACACAGTTTCGGTAAAGTGAGGTTTTTCAAATCATGACAACACAAGAAAAATTAAATCAATCGGTAATGCCGACCTATGGACGGTTTCCGGTCGTATTGGAACAGGGCAGCGGAGAGTCCTGCGTTGACGAGGGTGGCAAGCGGTATATTGACTTCGGAAGCGGAATTGGTACGACTTCCCTCGGCTATTGCAACCCGGCGTGGACAGAGGCAGTGTGCAAACAGGCACAGACTATGCAGCACACATCAAACCTCTATTACACCAAGGTACAGGCAGACTTTGCCGAGAAACTCTGCGAAACCACCGGCTATCAGAAAGTATTTTTCGCCAATAGTGGTGCAGAGGCAAATGAATGTGCTATTAAGCTTGCGAGAAAGTACAGCTTTGATAAATATGGCAAGGGCAGACACACCATTCTTACCTTGGTGAATTCGTTCCATGGTAGAACATTGTGCACCCTTTCCGCAACTGGTCAGGATGTGTTCCACAACTATTTCTTCCCCTTTGTAGAGGGCTTCTCTCACGTTGTTGCCAATGACATTGCAGATTTAGAGGCAAAGCTTGATGATACCGTCTGTGCGATTATGTTGGAATACGTACAGGGCGAGGGCGGTGTCAATGCACTGGAACAGTCCTTTGTAGATGCTGTCTTTGAGAAGTGCCGGGAAAAAGATATTCTGGTCATTGCTGACGAGGTACAGACCGGCGTAGGTAGAACCGGTACATTTCTGGCAGGACAGCAGTTTGGACATCAGGCAGACGTTACCACTCTGGCTAAGGGTATTGCCGGGGGACTTCCTATGGGTGCGTGCCTTGCCAATGAAAAATGTGCAGACGTGCTGAATAAGGGCGCACATGGTTCTACATTCGGTGGCAATCCGGTGTGCTGTGCCGGCGGTCTGGCAGTGCTGGAAACAGTAACAAAGCCGGGATTCTTGGACGAGGTGAACCGGAAGGCAGCCCTTTTCCGGGAAAAGCTGTCTGCGATGCCGGGAGTTGCTTCTGTAAGCGGTCTTGGTTTGATGATCGGTATTGCCCTGACGGAGAAAAAAGCCCTTGACGTAGCAAATGCGGCCCTGGAACAGGGCTTGCTCGTGCTGACCGCAAAGGAGAAAGTACGTCTTTTGCCGCCGCTGACCATTACAGACGAGGAAATTGCATCTGGTTTGGATATTTTGAAGAACATTTTAAGTGAATAAAGGAGGAATTTTTCATGAAGCATTTATTGAAGATGCTCGACCTGAGCACCGAGGAAATTATCGAAATTCTGGATCTTGCAGATCAACTGAAATATGAGTTGAAGCATGGCATCCCTCATCCCCACCTGAAAGGGAAATCTCTGGGTATGATTTTCCAGAAAGCATCTACCCGTACTCGTGTTTCTTTTGAAACAGGAATGTACCAGCTTGGCGGACATCCGCTGTTTTTGTCCTCCAATGACTTACAAATTGGACGTGGTGAACCGGTACAGGATACCGCAAGAGTATTGTCTCGCTATCTGGATGGCATTATGATTCGTACGTTTGAGCAGAAAGAAGTAGAGGATCTGGCGGAATACGGTAGCATTCCGGTAATCAATGGTCTGACAGATTTCTGTCACCCTTGTCAGATTTTGGCAGACCTCATGACAATCCGGGAGTTCAAGAGTAGCTTTGATGGATTGAAAATGTGCTTTATCGGCGACGGAAACAATATGGCAAATTCTCTGATTGTTGGCTGCCTGAAAGTCGGCATGGCTGTGTCTATTGCCTGCCCGGCAGACTATCGTCCTGCCCCGGAGATTCTGGAGTTCGTCAAGGACTACGGTGAGAAGTTCCAGATGACAGAGAGCCCCTTAGAGGCTGCCAAGGACGCAGATGTTGTTATTACAGACGTGTGGGCATCTATGGGACAAGAGGGCGAGGCTGCAAAGCGTCGTATGGCATTTGCAGGCTATCAGATTAACGACGATGTTATGGCAGTAGCACACGAGGACGCAATGGTACTTCACTGTCTGCCTGCCCATCGGGAAGAAGAGATCACTACTGCTGTTTTCGAAGCACATGCAAAGGAAATTTTCGAAGAGGCAGAAAATCGTCTCCACGCACAGAAAGCCGTTATGGTAAAACTCATGGGCTAAGTGGCTTTTTTCATAATAATATCATAAGAAAAATACCTCCTTCTCATCCGGAAGGAGGATTTTTTTAGCAAAATAAGAAATTCCTTTTCACACCTCCTGTGAAAAATACACAGAAACTCCCACGCAAAATCGTGATTTTTTTCCTTGACAGGGGAGAAAAACTATGCTATAATAATAAAGCTGTCGCAGGAGAGCGAAAGTCAGGAAGCATGAGAGGGACAGGAACCCATGGCATGGCGTTCATAGAACTTTCACTTGACAAAACCTCAAAAGCGCGGTATAATAGAAAAGCTTCATTTAGTAAATCACGAAGCGGAAAATCAAGGAACTTCAGGAAGAAAACCGAAGTGGGAACTTCGAAAGTCTTCACAAAAAGTTCACTTGACAAACCCGAAAAGATGTGATATACTAGACAAGCTG
>CAYXKI010000021.1:0-15117 GCA_964465095.1 uncultured Ruminococcus sp. | reverse complement strand
GTTCTTATAGTGTTTTCAATAGTTGACTCCATGCGTCTAACAAACGCTTTACGCCTGTTTGAATCTCCTCTTCCGAAAGCTGTGCATATCCCAGAATAATCCGTGGAAACGAGGAAGAGGGTTTTGTTCCATGTTCATAAAACCCCGACATTCCTGTTACGAGGATATCTGCCTCTTTTGCGGCGAGGACAAGCTGTTTTTCGCTGCAAGGCAGTGTAATCTCCAACAAAAAATGCAATCCGGCTTCTTCTCCGCAGATGCGGATGTATTTTGAAAAGGGGTGGGATAAAATTGCACTTTTCAGAAGCTGTTGTCGCCCGGAATAGGTTTTTTTCATGCGACGCAAATGTCGCTCAAAATATCCCTTTTGGAGAAATTGTTCCAGGGTATACTGTTCAAAGCTTGGAACCGTAGAGGAGTAAAAGGAAAACGTCTCTGAAAATTGTGTCGCAAGCGCTTCCGGCAATACCACATAGCCAATTCGCAAAGAGGGGGCTAAGGTTCTGGCAAAGGTGTTCATGTAGAGAATATGGGTTTTCTCATGGTCAAGCTGATAAAAAGAGGGCAGTGGTTTCCCTTGAAAACGCAGTTCGTTGTCATAATCATCTTCAATCAGATAACGCTTTGGCTGTCTGGATGCCCATTGCAATAGCTGAACTCGTTTGTGTATGGGCATTACCATTCCGGTGGGAAATTGATGGGAGGGGGTGACCAGTGCAACAGATGCACCGGATTGTTCCAACGCCTCTACATCCATCCCGGCATCATCTAAGGGAATGCCAATGACAGATGCCCCATTGCTTTTTATGGTTTGTTTTCCTTTTGGATAGCCGGGATTTTCTACCGCATATCGTCTGGATGCCCCAAGGAGTTGGATCAGAATGCTTAGAAGATACTCTGTTCCTGCGCCAATCAGAATCTGATCCGGAGAGACGACAATGCCACGAAAATCCCGGAGATGGGTGGCAATTGCCTGTCGAAGAGAATACAGTCCCATTGTCGGCGTTGCGGTTAAAAGCGCTTCTTGTCTGGTACTCAGAATTTGTCTGGACAGCTTCGCCCAGGTGGAAAAGGGAAATTGACTCAGATCCACACCGGCAGTGGAAAAGGCGATTTGCTGGGAAGATGGTTTTTCTTGCGGATGCGTTGGAATGGAACGCGTAGAGGGCTCTTTGTCCACAACGTGCGTCAGAAGTGCTGCATTTTCGTCTACAAAGTACCCGGCACGTGGCTTGGTGATAAGATACCCCTCTGCGACAAGCTGCTCATAGGCGGTCTGTACGGTAATTACGCTTACCTGTAGGTGGGCAGCCAGCGCACGCTTTGAGGGCAACCGCTCCATGGGAGCAAGACTTCCTTGGGCGATTTTTTCCTGAATCGCCAGACAAATCTGCTGATAGAGGGGCGTATCAGACTCAGGTTGCAGAAGAATCGTCAGCATGAGAGGGGAGGATTTCTTCCGCAGCACCATCGTTTCCGGATTCCAGAATCTGTTGGATTTCCTGGGCAGTCAGCGCCATTTCAACATCTTGGGAAGTGTCTGTGGGATTTTTCTTGTCATCAAAAATCACATTGATTTCGTCCATGGACTCACTTGTGAGTGTATCAAATTTTTCCTTTTCTGCTTCGCCGGATTCCGGAACGGTGTTTTCCGGTTCGGTAACAGGTTCTGTTGGTGCAGTGTCTGTATTTTTAACGGTTTCTTCCGGAGTCAATTCTTGTTGTGTTTCCGGCTCTTTGGAATCAGTCGCTTCTACAGAGGGTGTTTCCGGTGGAGCGGTTTGCGTTTCCACAGGTGCTTCCGGTGCTACAGTTTCTGTAAATTCTGTCGCTGTTTCCGGGAGAACAGTATCTTCTTCTGTGGATGTGGAGTCCGGTACTTCTTCCGGCACAGGGGCTTCTGTGAAAGGATGTGCAATATGCCAGAGCATTGCTTCTGCATCCATGAAATCTGCTTGCTTTGAGGGTGCAGTGGACTTTTGTTGCTGCTGGGCAGAAAGGGTAGAACGGATCTGATTCGGTACGGTTAAGGTATCGCTCATCCGTGGGTAAGACTCAGGAATTTCCAAGACATCCAGCTTAAAGTTTCCACCGGTTACAAAGACACGCATGGTGTGTTTTCCCTCCGGCAACTGGTCAATGACAAGACAAGCTTGCCGTGGGAGACTTTCCGGAACAAAGAAGTTTTCGTACATGGTATGTCCGTCCATCAGCACCGTAAAGACTGCATTTTGTGCAGTACCAACGATGGAGATTCCTGTTCCCTCGAAATTACAGGAGAATTCTGCCCCGGTTTTTGCTTCCATGGAGGTGCGGTTGAAGAAGAGATAACTCTCCATGCTGTGGATTTCCCAGTTTTCGTTGTACAGAATGCCATCTCCAAAACAGTCCACACGCCGTACATAGAGTGGTTGTACAGCAACCGGATCAATATGAATGTTTCGGAACAGATTCCAGGAGAAATCGCTGCAAAGGCTTGCACGTCCGCTGTTGATCATAACTTGCGGTGTGTATTTTGTCAGCAGATTGCCATTGATGAAGAAGAAAATCGAATTTCCAAGCACCATAAGCTTCAGAGTGTTCCATTGTGTGGGGTCAAGCTGTGGCAGAACCCCCTCTGCTGCAACGTGTTCCATGTCCATGAGTTTCCAGGAACTATCCCCATAAATCCGCCCGGTATATCCGCACATAGAGGAAAATTCACAGGTGACAGCAGAGTTATAGCGAATGCCAATGCCGGCAAAATTGTGTTCTTCCAGATTTGCAAGACGTACCTGGACTTCTGCGCTATAGCTGTGCCATTTGTCATCTCCAAAGCTTGTGATTGGCAGCGGTGTTCCACGAAATCGCCAGTTTGTGGGCATAATCTGTTGTGTGATTTTCTGACAGATTGCATAGCCCTCGTCTGTTTCCACCAGTTCAAAGGCACCGCCCTGGTCGGTTGTATATCGTGGTGCACAACCACGTACCCGAATTTCCTCTGGGGTATACGCCAGATCGTCGTGATAGGGAAGTGCCAGACGGGATTCTACCGGTGGCTGTACTGCCGGGAATGTGTTGACCCCATTTACCCAACTGGTGTCCAGTGTTGTGACAGTCATGATGGAGTGGGGGGGAACTTTTACGGTAAACAGATCTTTATGATTGCGCATTGCCCGAACCGGTTTTCCTCTTTGGAACCAATTTGCATCATATGCCTGCTTGCCGGAAGGTCCTTTTGTAACAACTGTAGAAAATGCAGTGGGTTCAAATCCCATGTCTTTGATCTGGACAGAATAGGTGCGTACTTCTTCGCTGTCATTGGTAAAGAACATGGACAATTCTGTTCGATCCGGAGAAGTCAGGGTCATAAAGTTGTGGGTGGTGTTGGAAATTGCATGATCCTCATCGCCGTCACCGTAACACGCCCCATTGACATACATCCAGCCCTTTTGCGCAAACCGGCTGAAATGAAGCGCCATCCAGAAGCCGATGTCTAAGACATAATGTCCCGACCATGGTTCCCAGGCACGGATGAGTTGTTTCGGTGCATAGCAAGAGCCATTGTAGTAAGAGGCAACTGCCGGCTGAAATTCGTACATGGTCATCTTTCCGTTGTAATAGCTGTTGATAATTCGATTTGCAACGTCAATGACACCATTTCTGCCAATCAAGCCGGATTCATCTGCTTGTACTGTAAGTTCCGGTACGTTGCAAGGTGCAATGCCCTCGCTGTACCAGATTTCTTTTCCATATGCTTCATTGAGCAGATTGGTATAAGAATCTCCAAAGGTTGTATAGTGCAGACCGATGACATCAATGGCATTGCGCAGTGCATTGTTGTCTACCATCTGTTCTGCAATGTTTCGTGTTCCCACTTCATCAGAGGCAACCAGTTTGATCTTGCTGTAATCATAGGGTGCATTTGTCTCATTGTCCAACCGATAGCGGAGATAGAGAATCCATGCCTCATCCGGCAAATCTGTTTCGTTCTGGTCGGCGCTGATATAGTCGAATTTCAACCCATAGACTGCATAAGCTGCATCCAGGGTTTCTTTGTACCAGCGATAGCGTGCATTCATGCCGTGTTCCTGGCTGATGGAAAAGGCACTTGTGACCCATTTTGGCTCGCCCCATCGCAGAAAATCTACGGTAATCTCCGGGTTGATTGCTTTTGCATCTGCTGCAAACTGAAATCCTGCACCCCGGGTGACATCTGCCGGTTCGTTGGCAGAACGCTTGGTACAAGGTTCTGTGCCGGAGGAAGAGTTAATGTCTGCCCCAAGTTCCAGTTTAATATGGCTGATTCCTGCACCATAATTCTTCTGGAACAAAAGTCGCATGATTTCCTCATATGCCTGTGGGTGTTCCACTTTGTAATCCAAGAGCAATCTGGAGGAATTGTTGGCTGTCACACAGCCAAATCCACGATAGGCTGCTGCGGGATTTTCGTTTGCCTGCGTTCCGTCCGCAATAATTTCCATAGGCGGTGCAGCATTGCGTTCCATAAGCGATGCAAAACGATTGACTACTTTGTTATTTTTCGATACAAGTGCCATTGTCGTGATTCCTTTCACTATATTGCAGCAGAGGTTTGAGTTGATCCATAGATACAGATGGATCCGGCTTTGCGATCAGAAATTTAATGGTTTTTCCCATATCGTCAAACATCTGCTCGTGTTCTGTTTCAAAATATCTCAGTGCTTCTGCGTGGTGTAAATCTCGTGTCAGTGTTGTGATCTGATAACCGGCTTCTTTGAAATATTCCAGAGATTCTTCAAACAAGTCATCATCATCTGTTTTAAACCAGATTTCACCGTCTAAAATAAGCCGATATTGCACCAATTGTCTTGGATGGGTCAGCCGTCTTTTCTTGTGCTTCCCCCGTGGCCAAGGATTGCAGAAATTGATGTAAATCCGATCAATTCGGTCTTCCGGTGCAAAGCATTCTCTGAGATACATAATATTCTCAATACAAAGGCGGACATTATCCAGAGGCAGATTCTTCTCCTGATAAGCTTCTTCCAATTTGCGTTTTGCAAGTACCAGCATTTCATTTTTGATATCAATTGCAAGGTAATTGTATTCCGGATGTGCGCAGGCTTCTTGTGCAATAAAACCACCTTTTCCACAACCCAGTTCCAATCGAAGAGGCTGGGCTTTCTCATATTGCTCTGCCCAGTGCCCCTTGCACGCTTTCGGTTTGGAAATATAAAACGGACAAGCTTCCAGTTCCGGCTTTGCCCATGGCTTACAGCGAATTCGCATGGATTCTGACTCCTTTTTTGAAAACTATAATTTTATCGTCTAAAGACGACGCTCTTTTTTATTATAACATATTTTTTCAAAAAACACAAAGGGAAATTGAAAAAAAGCGAAAAAAATCGAAAATTGGAATTTTTCACAAGGAAAAAGAGAGAAAAAAGACGTTCCTTGACAGAATATACAAAAAGCAGGAACATGAACTTGTCACATTCCCGCTTATGGTTTTATGCTTTGTCGTCATTAGAATAACAACGTCATTTCTCGCCCGGTATGGGTATAGGGGCGGTAAAGCACTTTTGTCATTTCAAACATTCGCCTTGAGGCTTGGGTTGCTTCTGAATTTGCGTATTTGTTGTCATAATAGATTACTTCACGAATCCCACTTTGAATAATTGCTTTGGCACATTCATTACAGGGAAACAAGGTCACGTAAAGCCGACATCCTTGCAGATTTCCTGCACTCCGGTTCAGGATGGCGTTGAGTTCTGCATGACAGACAAAGGGATATTTTGTGTCCAGAAAGCTGCCCTCTCGCTCCCATGGCATTTCGTCGTCGTCACAACCGGTTGGCATCCCATTATATCCTACAGATACAATTTTGTGCTCCTGGTTGACAATACAAGCACCGACCTGGGTATTGCTGTCTTTGCTGCGTTGTGCGGAGAGGAGGGCGATTCCCATAAAATATTCATCCCAGCTTAGGTAATCGTTCCGTTTCATTTCGGTTTCACCTTGGTAGGGAGGAGATTAGTATTCTAACGGGAAATTATCAATGGTACCGGAGAGGAATTGACGATATAGTGTCAGATCCATGCCATTGACTTTGTTGTCCCCATTGACATCGGCTGCTTGAATGTTGCTTGTCTTTGTGCCGTCCTGAATCAGATAGTGGAGCAACTGGATCATATCTGCCAGTGTTACAGTACCGTCTTCGTTGACATCGCCGACTACAGACAGAGAAGTCGTGCTTGTTGTGGTTGTTTCCTTTTCAGAAGCTGTTGTCACAGTTGTCTGAACCGGCTTTGTGGTGGCGCTGCTTGAGCCGTTTTTGTCCAGGATGGTACCACCATCCAGATTGCTGCCCTCTGTGGAAGCATAGGAAGTGTAGAACTCAGACAGGGACAAACCGGTATCGTTGAGACCAAGGGCGTACTGGTGATCCAGACCGATGTACTTTCCGGTATCAAGGGTCTGCCAGAGAGAACTCTCGAACAATGCGTACTTGTCCTCTTCCCAGGTGATGGTTGTTCCCGTATCCGGGCTGTATGCAAAGCCTGCCCAGAGTCCACCGGTATCACCGGAGTTGGTGTTCAAGCACCAGAATGTGTGGTTGATATGATTGTTAATCATATAATCCCGGAGCAGTTCCATCCATTTCTGGTTTTCTGCGCCGTCCATATAGCCACCCCATTCGCCGACGAGCAGCGGTGCGATATCCTGGTCGTTGATATATGCCCAGGTATCATACCAATAGTCATCCAACAGGGTTTCTGTGGTAAAGTCTTTCTCAAACCAAGTCTGTGCATAAACAGAGGGACCATAGTCATGCGGAGAATAGACAATCTGACTTGTTCCGGAGTCCGGTTCAACCGGATAATCCTTTACGCCACGGAGGTTACCGCCCCACCATGCGCCGATGTATGGAGAGTCTGTCAGAGAGTCAGGTTGTCCCCAGGTATAGGAATCGCTTTTCAGGGACTGTTCTACACCCTCTACAAGAATCAAGGCGTTGGGGTTTACTTTCAGAATGGAATTTGCACACTGAGTTGCAGCATAGCGCCAGTTGTTTTCATCGGTAGAACCGTCCCACTTTGCTGCCGCAGAACCCTCTTGTCCTTTTCCGTGTGGCTCATTTTTCAGATCGTATCCCAGAATTGTATCGTCGTTGCTGTACTTTTCAGCCAGCCATGTCAAGGACTCAATCCAGAGATCTGTGGTTACCATCGTACCGTCAGAGGTTTCCTTGCCGTACCACAGATTATAGTTGTGACCGGAGTTGTTGGCATCCGGGCTGTGTACGTCCACAAAAGCCTTGATTCCATATTTCTTACATTTCTGCATGATGATATCAAAAATCTCCATGCTGTTCTTAATGGAACCGTCTGCGTTGCAGAAGTCCACATTGATGGGATAATATGGGTCGTTGTTGGCAGAAACACTGGAAACTTCGTTTGGTGTTCCGTTCATCCAGGAAATCAGCAGTTCCGATGAAATCGGGAAGCGGAGGATGTTAATGCCTCGGTCAGCTACTTCGCCAAGCATATCATCAATATCGGCACTCCAGAGATAATGGGCACAGTTTTCGCTGCAGTTAAAGCCGAACCAGTTTGCACCGGTAAGCCAGACCTCATTTCCCTCAGAATCATAAAGCCGACTTCCTACTGCGTGAAGCCAGTCGTCGTTGTTGTCATCCACAGCAGATGCATTGAAACTTGTCTGAATTGCCGGAATGCTGGCAGAAAAACAAGAAATCGAAAGCATTGCGGTGACAGCAAGTGCAATACAAGATTTGTATAATTTCATGTATGATTTTCCCCTTTCTTTGGAAACGTTAAGGTAACACTGCACAGTTGCGCAGCATGACTCTGTCAACAATATTATAGTGGATTTTATGCAAAAAGTCAAGAGATTTTTCTGAAAATCTATGAAAGTGGGAACGAATTTAAGATGACATCCCACGAAGTCGATGTTCCTCCAGAAATACCAGAATTGTCATCAGAATTAAAAGAAGCACCGGTGCAGTTCCATGATGTTTTGCGGGAATGACAGATGCCATTGTCATAATGGCTTGCTTGGGAAGCGTTGGAAGCAGGCTTTCTCCAAGGAAGCAGAAAAGGGCAGAGAGTGCTGCGGCAATACAGCGAAACCGAAAAAAGCCGGTCATAGAGAACGTGTCCCCGATTGTGGCACGAATCTGGAGAATCACGCAGATTCCTCCAAAGGAGAGAAGTGCCGCCAGTATCGGGAGATAGAGATTGACCGGGAGAGAAACAGTTTCCGCAAAAGTGATTTCTAAGAGGCTTTTGCAAATTGCGGTAACGGAAAAAGAAAGCCCTACCCTATGTGCAAGTGTTTCTAATGCTGCAAAAAAATGTAGCTGTTCCAGAACCGAACAACCTATAGAAAAGCAGAGAATTACCCCACAAAGCTGGAGCAAGTGCTTTCCGGCATCTGCAATGCCGGAAAGAAAAAACGATGGGGAAAACGTCATGGTTTCCGCTGTTTTTTGTTCGGAGGAAAGGGCTTTGCATTTTCGCAATTGCCAGATACCCAAAAGGAGATTGGACAGGACAGTAGAGCTGAAGATCAGTCCACAGAGTGCCTTTGCATTGGGATAACGAAAAAGCAACCCCAGTAGAAAAGCAGGACCGCAATTATAACAGATTGGCAGGAGAAGTGCCGCCTCTTCTTTTCGGAAAGTTCCCTTTTTGACAAGATTGCAAAGCATGGTGGCACCGACAGGATATCCTGCAATCTGACTGAAGAGAATCAGGGCGAGATAGGTGTCCAGCTTTGGAAAAAACTTTTTTGCAAGGGGCGAAAAAACAGCCCCGAACCACTGCCAACTGTTTGTGAGGAGGAAAAGTTGGGAGAGGATCATCATCGCATAGAGAGAGGGAATTGTGACAGTCAGACAACGTTGGATAGAGAGGGCAAGTTCTGTCTGTACCGTATCTGAAAACAGCATCAAAAGACCAAAACAGAAGAGGAGTCCAAGCTGTGTGCTTTTTTGTCGGAGCAGAATGCTTTCCATTGTGTTCACCTCACTTTGTGAGAATGATATGCCGAGAGAAAAAAAGTTATGTAAAGTGGTATGGATGGAGGGCGATGCACATAAATTTGTAAGAAGTGAGGTGACCGATGTGAAAAAGCAACTGGAATGCATTGGACGACAAGTGTGCTGTCTGGAAACGATTTTAGAGTTTCGAAGCAACCGAGAGGTGCATATAGAAAATTGTCGGAAGATTCTGGAGTACAATGACATCCGGATTGTTGTCCGGACGACAGAATTACAATTGGAATTCTGGGGGAGAAATCTGATTGCAGAAAGCCGTTCTCCGGATTATCTGGTGATTTCCGGGGAATTGCAATCGGTTTGTTTTGCCAAGAAGCCATGGAAAACGAGGGAGACGTATGGGACATCTGCGAGGTGAGTATCTTGTTTCCGCAAAAGGCGGCAAACTCTATGGATTTATCAATGGAATGCAGCATGCCGGAATTTGCTGTCGAAAGCAGCATTGCAAAGGGGATACCTTTTTCTTTGTCTGCGAGAAAAGAAATTGTGGGGCAATCAAAAAGCTGGCAGAAGGCTATGGGGTAACCCTTGCTTTTACCCTGCGTCCGACCCTTTCTGCGTTTCTTTTTCGCTATCGTTTTCGTATGGGGATTCCGATTGGAATTCTTTTGTCCGGTGCATTTTTGTTTTACTGTTCGAACATTGTGATGAAAATTGAAATTATCGGGAATGAACTTGCCACAGAAACAGAGATTCTTGCAATTCTGGAGGAACAAGGGGTTCGTTCCGGAAGTTGGATTCCCTCTATTTCCTTTTCTACCTGTGAACACGCCATTCGTGCCGGGGTGGAGGAATTTGCTTGGGTTGGAATGCGTCACACAGGAAATCGTCTTGTGATTGAGGTCATGGAGGCAGATCCCACCCCGGAAATGCTGGAGGAACGCATTCCGTCCAATCTTATCGCTAGTGTAGATGGTCAGATTGTTTCTGTATCTGTTGCCTGTGGGCAGCTTATGAAATTGGTGGGAGAACCGGTAAAAAAAGGAGAGTTGCTTGTAAGTGGTGTAACCACCGATCTGACCGGGCATACTACAATTCGTCATGCACTGGGAGAAATTATCGGGCAGTATGAACAGACGCAGCAGTTTGCGTGTGCGTACATACAAGAGGCGAATCTGCCCACCGGGGAAAAGGAATCGCTTTCTTATTTTGATTTTTTCACATGGCATATTCCTTTGGGGAGAAAAACAGATGCACCGCAAAATTGTATTCGTACCGGATCGCACAGTTGGTTCTCGTTTCTGGGGAAAGAACTGCCCCTTGGGATTTATCGGGAGACCAGACAGATTTGTCAGGTGAAAACAGTAACCTATACCAAAGAGGAGGCAGAACAAAATCTTACAGAACAGGAGCAGCGGTATCAGGAGAACTTTTTGAAAGAGGTGGAACTTTTGGATAAAAAAATAGCCGTCCTCGAAACAGAGAACGGCTTAGTATGGGATGTAACTTATACGTTGCAGGGAAATATCGGTGTGCAACAGGAATTATGGATTCGCTCCGGAGAAACCGATACGATTAGTCCAGAAAATCCTTGACTTTTTTGCTTCTGCTTGGGTGACGGAGTTTCCGCAGGGCTTTTGCCTCAATCTGGCGGATACGCTCTCTGGTAACGTCAAACTCTCTTCCCACTTCCTCCAAGGTTCTGGAACGTCCGTCCAGAAGTCCAAAACGCAGACGAAGCACCTTTGCCTCACGTTCTGTAAGGGTTGACAGAACTTCGTCCAGTTGTTCTTTCAGAAGCATCAGAGAGGCAGCATCTGCCGGTGCAGGGGCTTCTTCATCGGGAATAAAGTCCCCAAGATGGCTATCCTCTTCTTCTCCGATGGGAGTTTCCAGAGAAACCGGATCTTGTGCAATTCGCATGATTTCACGAACACGCTCCGGCGGCATTTCCAGACGTTCTGCAATTTCTTCTGCGGTTGGATCGTGTCCTGTTTCGTGAAGGAGCTGACTGGAAGCTTTCTTTACCCGTGTAATGGTTTCTACCATGTGTACCGGGATACGGATGGTTCTTGCTTGATCCGCAATGGCACGTGTAATTGCCTGACGAATCCACCATGTGGCATAGGTGGAGAATTTGAACCCTTTGGTGTAATCAAATTTCTCTACGGCTTTTAAAAGTCCCAGATTGCCCTCTTGAATCAAATCCAGAAATTGCATTCCTCTACCAACATATTTCTTGGCAATGCTGACCACCAGACGGAGGTTTGCTTCTGACAAACGCTTCTTGGCAGAAGTGTCGCCCTCCATCATACGCTTTGCAAGTTCTGTTTCTTCATCGGGACTCAGCAGCGGAACACGTCCGATTTCTTTCAGATAGATTTTTACCGGGTCATCAATGGAAATTCCCTCTGTAGAAAGTGCCATTTCCAGATCATCCACCAGATCAACCTCTGTACCGCCTACATTGGAGTCGATTACGGTGTCATCCACAATCTCAATGTTCAGTTGTTCGCAGCTATTGATGATAGAAGCAAGTTGATCCGTATCAAAATCCATCTCATCCAGCACGTCCGTGATTTCCTTTGCGGTGAGTTTTCCATTTGCCTTTCCTTGTTCCATCAAGGCTTCAATTGTCATTTTTTTCTGTTCCATGGTTCTATTCCTTTCAAAGTGCCATCATAAGATGTCACATCTACTTGACTTGCCGCTGGTGTACCAGTGTCAAAAGGTCATCATTGGTTTCTATTGCACTGTTTTCCTTTTTTTGCAAAATGGAAATACAGTCTTGCACCTCGGTTTTGGTCACAGGCACTTCGTTTTGTCGTGCCATTAAGCCGGACAGCTTCCCCATTTCTTGGTCAGAGAGCACTTCGCCCATGCCGGAAATGGTAAAGGTTGTCCCTTCTTTGCAGCTATCCAGAAATCTGGAAAAGACGGTTTTGTAGAACGGGATCTCAAACAGATCTTCTGTCACCGTTTCAGCCACCCATTTTGCATCCTCCGGATAGGTCAGAAGATAGCAGACAATGCGTTCTTCTGCACGAATGCGGTGGAGTTGTTCCGGGGTTGTGGGCTGTGTCGGTTCTGGTTGTACCGTGTTATGGATAATCTGACTCCAATTCTTGTTTTTCTCCAGCTTTTTCTTGCTTTTGAGGAGACGTTCTACTTGCTGGTGCAGCACATCCACAGAAATTTCCCACTTGTTTGCGGTACGAGAAAGATAAACCTCTCGTTCCAGTGGGTTCTGAATTTCCGCCAGAACAGACACAACACGCTTTAAAAGCTGTACCTTTCCGGCTTCTTCTGTGGTGTTCAGTCCGTTTTCGCAACGATCCAGCCGGAAATTGATGGCATCGCCTGCTTGTTCCAACAAGAGGCGGAATCGTTCTGCACCATATTTCTTGATATATTCATCCGGGTCTTTTGCCCCGGTCATATGGAGAATTCTTGTGGGAATACCAACCTCGCTGAAGCGGTTGATTGCTTTTTGCGTTGCTTGTTGCCCTGCACCGTCACTGTCATAGGCAATAATAATCTCTTTTGCATATCGTGACAGCTTTCTCGCCTGTTCTGCGGTAATCGCTGTGCCAAGGGTTGCCACAACATTAGAAAAGCCTGCCTGATTGATGGCGATCACATCCATATACCCTTCAGCCAGAATCAGATGGGTAGAACTGGAATCTTTGGCGAAGTTCAGGGAAAACAAGTTGCTTCCTTTGTCAAACACCGGAGTTTTTGCGGTGTTCAGATATTTCGGCTGACTGTCGTCCAGAACTCTTCCACCAAAGCCAATGACAGACCCTCTGGTATCGACAATAGGGAACATGACACGCCCTCGAAACGCGTCATAGACGCTTCCTTTCTGAGAACGGTGTGCAACATTGGCAATCACCAGTTCTTCCTCAGTAAACCCCTTTTCCCGTAGATAGGTTGTCAGGGCGTTCCAGGAATCCGGTGCATATCCAAGCCCATATTTTTTGATGGTCTGTGGAGAAAGCTGCCTGCTTGAAAAATATTGCAGCCCCCGTTTGTCGCTTCCGGAAATGAGATTGCGGAAATAAAAATTTGCGGTTTCCCGGTTGATGGCAAAGATTCTTGTCCGCAGTCTGGCACGCTTTTCTGCGTCTTTGTCCGTGGGAACTTGCAATCCGCTTTTTGCCGCCAATTGTTTTACAGCATCGGGAAACTCTAAGTTTTCCATGCGCCTTACCCAGGAAATCACATCTCCTCCTGCACCACAGCCGAAGCAATAAAAACTTTGGGTCTCCGGAAATATTGTACAGGAGGGGGACTTTTCCGAGTGGAAAGGACAGTTGCATACATAATGCCGCCCTCGCCGCTGTAAATTGACATAATTGCCGGCAATTGTTTCCATGGGGCAGACAGAACGAAGCTGTTCTAAAAAATCATCACTGTATGTCATGTGATCACCCTATGTTATTCCCAACTTTTTGGAATGAATAATTCCCGATAGAGATCCACAGCGTATCCATCACTCATGCCGGAAATATAATCGCAGACCGCTCTTGGGACATCTTCTTTTTCCGCAATTGCCTGATATTCTGTGGGCATCATGGTTGCATGGGTGAGGAAATAATGATACAGCGTTTCGATCAGAAGCTTTGCCTTGTTTTCCTCTTCCTTTGCAATGGGATTATAGTAGACACGCTCAAAGAGAAAGGCGTGAAGCTTGTCGTGCATCGCCTGAATCTCCGGTGCCATTCCGATTGTATCAGTACCATGTTCAATGACTGCCCCTACCAGTGTGGTGATTCGCTTTGTTTTGGTGTTCCCAAGACACGCTACCACATCGGCAGGAAGTGCATCCTTGTCCAGGATTCCGGCACGGATTGCGTCTTCAATATCGTGATTCATATAGGCAATTCTGTCTGCCACACGAACCACGTTTCCCTCTTTGGTATCTGCCACTTTGTTGGTGTGACAGAGAATCCCGTTCCGGACTTCTTCTGTCAGATTGAGCCCTTGTCCGTTTTTTTCGATTTTATCGACTACACGGAGGCTCTGCTCATAGTGTCGATACCCGTGGGGACAAATCTGATTGAGAATGGATTCGCCACTGTGCCCAAAAGGAGAGTGCCCGAGGTCGTGTCCCAAGGCAATCGCCTCTGTCAGGTCTTCATTGAGCCGAAGTGCTCTGGAAATGGTACGGGCAATCTGGGAGACCTCCAGCGTATGCGTCAGTCTTGTCCGATAATGATCTCCGGTAGGGGAGAGAAACACCTGTGTCTTACGCTTGAGTCTGCGAAAGGAGTTGCAATGGAGAATCCGATCCCGATCTCGTTGGAAATCTGTTCGATAGGGACAGGGTGCTTCTTGTCGGAGTCGTTTTGCATGTCCGATGTTCGGACAGCCTGCCGGGCTTAAAAGCGTTATTTCCTGTTGTTCCAATTGTTCCCGAATGGTCATGTTCTCCCCTCCTGTCTTTTGTGCGGTGTTGCCTCTATTGAATCGTTCCTTTGCATTTTGAAAAGTCGGCGTATTGCAACTCGCCCACCTGTATGGAAAGCCGATTTCCCGTCAGGTCAATCATCTCTTTTTTCACTGCTTGCAAAACGTCCTCTTGCACCAATAACCGCACCGTTACCTTGTCCTCAAACAGAGTTTCCACAGGAATCACATTGGTCTGGGGCATATGATAGGTGATTTTTCCGTACTGGGTATAATCGGTACGAATGGTTACCGGATAGCAGGGACGCATAATCTTTATTTTCGCCTGTTCCACAGCAAGGGAAGCACTTCTGGAATATGCACGAATCAGTCCGTTAGACCCTAAAAGCACGCCGCCAAAATATCGTGTTACGACGC
Source organism: uncultured Ruminococcus sp. (assembly GCA_964465095.1). GTDB lineage: Bacteria > Bacillota > Clostridia > Oscillospirales > Ruminococcaceae > Ruminococcus_C. Next base: position 308 of record CAYXKI010000021.1, on the reverse strand, counting down.
AACAGACATCGGTCAAGCCGCTTTTTTGCAGCACGTCCAACACCGGCGTGCCGGCAGTGCCCTGGGGTTCTCCGTCATCCGAATACCGTGAAGCATTTCCCTCTCGTAACAAATAGGCATAGACACTGTGCTTTGCTTTTCTGTGCCTGTGCCGTTCTGATTCAATGACTTTGATTGCTTCATCCTGTGTTGTTACAGGGGCAAGGTAAGCGATGAATTCTGATTTTCGTTCCAGAAAGGATGCAGTGGAAGGCGCTGCAATGGTTTGATACTCTACCATATTCATTACCACCTTGTCTTTGTATTGT
>CAYXKI010000020.1:3070-15368 GCA_964465095.1 uncultured Ruminococcus sp. | reverse complement strand
GCGTATTTTTATGCCCTTGCAAATTTTTTGCAAAGGTCTTGCTATTTTCCCGGAAGTGTTGTATAATAGAACTGTATCTTAATTAAGACATATTCTCAATCTGTTTCTGAATTTGTCTAAAAGGAAATTATAATAGGAGATCTCGTATTTGGACAACGGCGAGATTCCCTTTTGTAAAGGAGTGTCTTTTATGAATTTTAATATTGCTTTGTTGAAAGGCGATGGCATTGGTCCTGAAATTGTGGATAGTGCTGTTGCGGTTTTGCAGAAAATCGGTGAAAAATATGGTCATACGTTTCAGTGTACCCCATATCTGATTGGTGGCTGTGCGATTGATGCCAGAGGAATTCCACTTCCGGAAGATACCGTAAAGGGCTGTCTGGAAAGCGACAGTGTATTGCTGGGTGCAGTTGGTGGCGCAGTGGGAAACAATAAGTGGGATACAATGCCTCCGAATCTCCGCCCGGAGAAAGCACTGCTGGGAATCCGGGAAGCGCTGGGGCTGTTTACCAATCTCCGCCCGGCAAAGTTGTATCCGGCGCTGAAAGGGGATTGTCCGCTTCGGGAGGATATTGTAGAAAAAGGCTTTGACATTATGATGGTTCGTGAACTGACCGGCGGTATCTATTTCGGAGAACGTGGCAGACGGCAGGGTAAGCATGGGGAAGAAGCCTATGATACCGAGTGCTATAGCCGTATGGAAATTCAGCGGATTGCGAAAGTTGCCTTTGAAACCGCAAGAAAGCGGAACAAGAATGTTATCAGCATTGACAAGGCAAATGTTCTGGAGAGTTCTCGCCTTTGGAGAGAGGTTGTTCACGAAGTTGGGGCACAGTATCCGGATGTTACCTTGACAGATATGCTGGTAGATAATGCTGCAATGCAGCTTGTAAAAAATCCGAGACAGTTTGATGTTGTAGTGACCTCCAATATGTTCGGAGATATTCTCTCAGATGAGGCATCTCAGATTACCGGCTCTATCGGAATGCTGCCTTCTGCTTCCCTTGGTGCAACCAAGCGGGGAATGTATGAACCGATTCACGGTTCTGCACCGGATATTGCCGGACAGAATAAGGCAAACCCGATTGCAACAATTCTCTCTGCTGCAATGATGCTTCGTTACTCCTTTGACTTGCAGGAAGAAGCACAGGCAATTGAGGACGCAGTAGATGCTTACCTGAACGCAGGATATCGTACAGCGGATCTTGCCGGCGCAGATACGACACCTTTGACTTGCACGCAGTGCACAGAAAAGATTATTGAATTTCTTTAAGGAAGAGATGAATTTATATGACACCAAGAGAAGAAATCGGATATGGTCTGGATGCTCTTGTAATTTTTCGTAGCCTCCAGCAGGATCCGGTCATTCGGGCACTGATGCAGTTCTGTCATACTGATAGAGAAAATACACCGGCGCAGATTCGGTTTTACAGTGCCATGGTGGCTGCTTTGTTTGAACACGAGGATGATCTGACCAGTTATATCGAACAGATTGTTCTGGAACACGAAAATGTCTATGTTCAGCGTGCCGGTGCAGGGGAAACGATTTCCCCCAATCTGGCAGCCTGTCTGCATACGGAATTGCAACTTCTGACACGGATTGCAATGCTATCCCCGGCAAAAATCCAGGCAGAGATGCACACCTGCATTCCCTTGCCCAATTGGCAGACCCATTCCACAGATCTTGATCGTCTGTATAGCAAACGCATCGGGGAAATCAATCGGCATGGGTATGGGATTTATGCCAGATACCATATGTTTACAGTAGATGCCGGTGGCAATCTGATGCCGGTGCAATATCCCGATCCCATTAATCTGGAACAGATGGTGGGCTATAAACGGGAACGGCAGATTGTAATTGACAACACCAAGGCACTATTGGATGGGAAATATGCCTCTAATGTATTGCTGTCCGGGGATGCAGGGACAGGAAAGTCTGCAACGGTAAAGGCAATTGCCAATGCCTTTCGGAAAGAGGGCTTGCGGTTGATTGAACTGAATAAGGATCAACTCTGCTTTATTCCACAGATTCTGGATCGGCTTTGTAAAAATCCGCTGAAATTCATTTTGTTTATTGACGACCTTACATTTTCTGAAGATGATCCGAACTTTGGCACGTTAAAAGCAACCTTAGAGGGCAGCATCGCAGCCAGAATGCGGAATACTGTGATTTATGCCACAAGCAATCGTCGTCATCTGGTGAAAGAAACCTTTGATGATGGCAACGATAAGCATCAGAATGACACCGTGCAGGAGCGGATTTCTCTGTCGGAACGATTTGGAATTACCATTACCTATAGTCGCCCACAGAAGAATCTCTATCTGGAAATTGTGCACACGCTGGCAAAACAGGCTGGTCTGACGCTGAGTGAGGCAGAACTGGATGAAAAGGCGGAACAATTTGCCTTGCAAAAAAGCGGTAGAAGTGCACGGGCTGCAAGACAACTGATTGATCAGTTGCTGACGCAATAGAAAGGAAGTCGTCTTATGTTGACATTGGATAAAATTTATCAGGCAAGTCATGTGCTGAAAAGTGTTATCCGGAAAACGGACTTGATTCAGGCACCAAAACTCTGTCCGGAAAGCGAGTTATATCTGAAAACGGAAAATCTCCAGGTAACCGGTTCGTTTAAGGTACGTGGTGCATATTATATGATGTCCCAGCTTACTCCGGAGGAAAAAGAGCGTGGTGTCATTGCATGTTCTGCCGGAAACCACGCACAGGGCGTAGCCCTTGCGGCGGCGAAGAACCACATGAAGGCGCTGATCTGCTTGCCGGATGGTGCACCGATTTCTAAGGTGGAGGCAACCAAAAGCTATGGCGCTGAGGTTTGCATGGTAAAGGGTGTCTACGATGATGCATACAACAAAGCAGTAGAACTGCAAAAGGAACACAATTATACTTTTGTGCATCCTTTTGACAATGAAAATGTAATTGCCGGACAGGGGACAATTGGTCTGGAAATTCTGGATCAGATGCCGGATGTGGAAGCAGTCATTGTTCCCATTGGTGGCGGCGGTCTGATTTCCGGCGTGGCGTTTGCAATTAAGCAACTGAATCCCAACATCAAGGTCTATGGCGTTCAGGCAAGCGGTGCCCCCAGTATGTACAAATCCATTCACGATGGGAAGATCACCTGTCTGGATTCTGTTTCTACTATTGCAGACGGAATTGCAGTCAAAGAACCGGGTCCTCACACGTTTGAATATGTTAAGGAATATGTAGACGAGATTGTCACAGTTACCGATGATGAGATTTCTGCGGCAATTCTGGCACTGATTGAAAAGCAGAAGCTGATTTCTGAGGGCGCAGGTGCTGCTGCGGTAGCGGCTGCAATGTTCCACAAAGTCCCTGTAGAGGGAAAGAAAGTGGTTTGCTTGGTTTCCGGCGGTAACATTGACGTGACAATTCTCTCTCGTGTCATTAAGCGTGGTCTTTTGATGTCCGGACGGTCTTGTATGCTGAACATTGAACTTCTGGACAAGCCGGGTCAGTTGAAAGATGTCTCCCGGATTATTGCAGACCTTGGGGGAAATGTTATCTCAATTCACCATGAACGTGCCAACGAAGGCAGCGACATCAACGGTTGCTTCTTGCGGATTACCATGGAAACACGTGATTATAACCATATTCAGGAGATTCGCAGTGCTTTGATGAAAGAGGGATTTCATCTGGTAGATTAAAGGCAACATCGCACAAAGATCGCCTAATGGCTTTGTGCGATGTTGCCTATAGATATTGCTTTTAGAAAGGAAGTATTTTTTATGGAAACGATTTACACGAAAAAAGCCCCGGATGCCATCGGTCCCTATTCTCAGGCAGTTCGGGTTGACAACTATCTTTTTACCTCTGGTCAGATTGCAATCAATCCGGCAACCGGCACAGTAGAGGCAACGGACATCGTTGGACAGTCCAAGCAGGTTATGGAGAATCTTCGTGCTGTTCTGGAAGAAGCCGGCACAGGGTTTGATAAGGTAATCAAGACAACTTGCTTTTTAAAGGATGTAGCAAGAGATTTTGGTGCATTCAATCAGGTTTACGCTGAGGCAATGGGCGATGCAAAGCCTGCAAGAAGCTGTGTTGGCGTTGCAGATCTCCCCAAGGGCGTTCTGGTGGAAGTAGAAGTCATTGCTGCACTTTCGTAAGGCATTTTTTAAAAATCGGAAAGTCTGTAGGCGTATTGCTTACAGGCTTTTTTTGTTATAGGCGACATCACACAATCTTTGTGCGGTGTTGCCTTATAGAACAATTTTCTTTCCAATGTTTTACGGAATCAGTTTTTTTCTGAAAACACTTGTAATTTTCGCCGGTTTATAGTATAATAAAATCAGTTCTGTTTGCAGCTTGAAGCTGTTGTAAACAGTGCTGTCGAAAAACGAAAAGGAGTTTTGATAAAATGTATCAGAATATGATGGATACCATTGGTTTTGTTTCTCAGGTTGACCCGGAATTGGGCGCAGCGATGCAACAGGAACTCGGACGGCAGCGGCGGAATCTGGAATTGATCGCCAGCGAAAATCTGGTTTCTCCGGCAGTTATGGCTGCAATGGGTTCTGCACTGACCAATAAGTACGCAGAGGGTCTGCCTCACAAGCGGTATTATGGTGGCTGCGAATATGTCGATGTGGTAGAAGAAATTGCAATTGAACGGGCGAAAAAGCTTTTTGGCGCAAATTACGCCAATGTTCAGCCGCACTCTGGCGCACAGGCAAATACAGCAGTTTATTTTGCACTGCTTCAGCCTGGCGATACTGTAATGGGCATGAGTCTGGCACACGGTGGACACCTGACCCATGGCTCTCCTGTCAACATCTCCGGCAAATATTTTAACTTCGTTCCCTATGAACTGGGGGATGATGAGTTTATTGATTACGACAAAGCACAGGCTTTGGCAGAAGAAGTAAAGCCTAAGCTGATTGTTGCTGGTGCAAGTGCTTATCCGAGAATCATTGACTTTAAGCGGTTGTCAGAGATTGCAAAGTCCGTTGGCGCATATCTGATGGTAGACATGGCACACATTGCCGGTCTGGTTGCTGCCGGGGTACATCCGTCTCCGGTTCCTTATGCAGATATCACAACTACCACAACCCATAAGACCCTGAGAGGTCCGAGAGGTGGCTTGATTCTCACTAACGATGAGGAATTGGCAAAGAAAATCAATAAGGCTGTTTTCCCAGGCACACAGGGCGGTCCTTTGATGCATGTCATCGCTGCAAAGGCTGTTTGCTTCGGAGAGGCATTGAAGCCGGAATTTAAAACCTATGGGGAAACTGTTGTCGCAAACGCTGCTGCCCTTGCAAAGGGTCTTGTAGAACGTGGCTTCCGTTTGGTATCCGGTGGTACCGACAATCATCTGATGCTGGTAGATCTGCGTCCGTTTGGCGAACTGACCGGTAAGGAGTTTGAACACCGTCTGGATGAAGTTTATATCACGGTTAACAAGAATGCAATTCCTAATGATCCTCAGAAGCCATTTGTTACAAGTGGAATTCGTGTGGGAACACCGGCAGTTACTACAAGAGGCTTAAAGCCGGAGGATATGGAAATCATTGCAGAGGCAATGTATCAGACGGCAACCGATTTTGAGAACAAGGCGGATTCGATTCGTGCAAGTGTAAACGCCCTGTGCGAGAAATATCCGCTGTACCAGTAAACCATGCACACCCCTCTTGCAGATCGGATACGTCCCCACAGTCTGGACGATGTGGTCGGACAAAAACAGCTTCTTGCCCCGGGGAAACCTTTGCGGCGGATTCTGGAAAGTGGGAAGATTCCCAATCTGATTTTCTATGGTCCATCCGGTGTGGGAAAAACCACCGTTGCCCGGATTATTGCAGAGAGCACTTCCATGACGCTGCATAAGCTGAATGGTACGTCGGCTTCTACCGCAGACATCCGGGATGTGGTGGCAGAAGTAGGTACTTTCTCCGGAATGAATGGCATCTTGCTTTATCTGGATGAGATCCAATATTTCAACAAAAAACAGCAGCAACTGCTTCTGGAATACATGGAAAACGGACAGATTACACTGATTGCCTCCACGACGGAAAATCCTTATTTTGCAGTTTATAATGCTTTGATCAGTCGCTCTACTATTTTTGAATTCAAGTCGGTACCGGCTGAGGAATTGGAAAAGGCAGTACAGCGTGGATTCTCCTGTATGGAACAGGAACTTGAAACGAAGATCCACTTAGGGGACGGCGTTTGTTCCTGGATTGCTAAAGGTTGCGGCGGTGATGTACGCAAAGCCATGAATACGGTGGAACTTATTGTTCTGTCCGGAGAGAAAACGGACGAGGGAATTGTAATTTCCGATTCCTTGGCGCAGGAACTGACCCAGCGTAGCAATATGCGGTATGACAGAGAGAACGATCAGCATTACGATTTGTTGTCTGCACTGCAAAAATCCATTCGTGGTTCGGATGAAAATGCTGCTCTTCACTATGTTGCAAGGCTGCTTGCTGCCAATGATTTGTTGTCGGTCTGTCGACGGCTTCTTGTAATTGCAGCAGAGGATATCGGGCTTGCCTATCCTCAGGCAATTGTGATTACAAAAGCTTGTGTAGACAGTGCCCTACAGCTTGGATTGCCGGAAGCCAGAATTCCCATTGCAGAGGCGGTTGTGCTTCTTGCAACGTCGCCGAAGTCCAATAGTGCCTACGAAGCCATTGGACTTGCAGCAGCAGACGTAGAGGAATATGGTGCACTGGATTTTCCACGGCATCTTCAGAACAAGCATTTTGACGGAGTAGATGCAACAGTAAAAGGACAACATTATCGTTATCCACACGATTATCCCAACCACTATGTAAAACAGCAGTATTTGCCGGATTTGCTTCAGGATAAGGTGTATTATCACTTTGGAGAAAATCGGCAGGAACAGGCAGCGAAAGCGTATCGGGATAAAATTTTGTCAGAGGATAAAAATTAAGGCAACACCGTATATAGGCAACACCGTGCCAAGCCGTCAGGCGGTTTTTGTGCGATGTCGCCTACAGTAATTTCTGAGACAGGTGCGCCAGTGCAACATCATAGAGTGCTGCCGGACGCAACTGTTTTTGGATTAATAAGTTGGCAAATTGCACCGTTTCCTCCAAAGAATTAGAAAAATCTGTAATGTGTTGTTCTTCTCCGGTGCGGATATTTTCCACCATGACTCCATAGACCGGTATTTCCAGATTGCCTTGACAGATACTGTCGGCAGTTACACGATAAATCATCCGGTTTGCGCTGTATACTTCCATGTAGATAATGTGGTTTCTGGGCTTGGGTTTTACTTTGGTAAGTGTCATAACTTTTCTCCTTATTTTAGTATGCCTATATTGTATCACAAAAAATGAATTCGGGAAAGACTGAAAAAGCACATCTTTTGCCGAATTTCCCATCTTTTCCGCAGATTCAAGGGACAGCGTCATAAATACGACGCAATGCGTTAAAGCGTTACAGGATTCTCGTGATTTTTGCCGATTTCCGTATCGGTTATTCTGAAAAAATTTGGCAGAAATACCTCTAGACGAATGCCTGTAATGTTGTTATAATAGAGAAACATGCAACAACCATTTTCGTATCGAATTGTTTTGTTTGGTACGTCTGAAAGGAGAACAGTTTCTCTATGACAAAGGAAATGACTGCCGGAAAACCTCTGGGCTTGATTCTTCGATTTTGTTTGCCTATGGTTCTGGGAAACATTTTACAACAATTGTATAGTATGGTTGACACTGTAATCGTGGGACGGTATCTTGGTGCAAATGCCCTTGCAGGCGTTGGGGCAACCGGTGCAATCAGCTTTCTGGTCATTGGATTTGCCACCGGAATCTGTACCGGGCTTTCCATTCCGGTTTCACAGGCGTTTGGGGCAGGAGATCTGAAACATATGCGAAAATACATCGCCAATGCCTATTTCCTTGCTGCGGTAGTGGGAATTGTTCTGACAGCACTTACTATGGTTGGCACCGGGAAAATTCTGCACTGGATGCAGACTCCTGCGGACATTTATCAGTACTCTTATGATTATATAATCGTAATCTTTGGAGGCATTCTCACTTCGGTACTGTATAATCTGTTGGCTTCGATGCTTCGTGCAGTTGGTGACAGTAAGTCCCCCATTCTCTTTCTTGGGATTGCGTCTGTTTTGAATATCCTTTTGGATTTTCTGTTCCTGTTGGTTTTGAAAACCGGTGTTGCCGGTGCCGGCTATGCGACGGTGATTTCTCAAGGCGTTTCCGGGATTCTCTGTCTTTTCTATCTGTATCGTCGCTTTGAGGTAATGCGATTTCAAGCTGGAGAGATGCGGTTGGAACTCAGACGTTGTGGACACCTGTTGTCCATTGGTCTGCCGATGGCGTTGCAATTTTCGATTACTGCCATTGGGTCGATTATTTTGCAAACCTCTGTCAACACCCTTGGTGCAATTGCCGTTACAAGCGTAACCGCAGCCCAGAAAGTTTCTTCTATTGTCATGGGTCCTTTGGAATCCATTGGAATTACGATGGCAACCTATAGCGGACAGAATCTTGGTGCCGGGAAATATCACCGTATCCGGGAAGGAATTCGTTGCAGTTTGATTTTGTCTATGTGTTATTGTGTTTTTTCCATTGCATTTCTCTTTTTCCTTGGAAAGTACACAGCCTATCTGTTCCTTGACCCCTCTGAAACGGAAATTATCCGGCTTGCAGTGCAATATATGCGGATCAATGCCTTGTTCTATCCGGCACTAGGCGTGCTCTTTATTTTGCGGAATGCGCTTCAGGGCATGGGATTCAGTCTGATGCCCATGATGGCAGGTGTCAGCGAATTGGCAGCAAGGGCGTTGATTTGCTTTGGCTTTGTTCCGATTTACGGATATCCCGCAGCAATTATGGCAAGCCCTCTTGCTTGGGTGTTTGCAGATGTTCTGCTGATATCTGTTTATTTCTATAGTATGCGAAAGCTGAAACGAAAACTCATTCCAAATAACATGGAGATGGTATAAGCCACTCCGGTTCTGATTTTGTATGAAAGGATGATTGCTATGAAGAAGTTTATTTCATTTCTTAGTGCAGCGGTGCTTTCTGTTACTGCAATTGCACCGCAAATTGTGTCTGCTGCCACAACAACAGCAGATACCTCTCCATACACCTTACGTTTTGTTCCGGATCGTAACTTTGTAACTGCGGAAGAAGTGGCTGAGGGTGACGTTACCATTCATGCGGCAGTGTATATCTCCGGTAGTACCGCCAATACCATTGGCGCAGCAACTGTAAAATATGACAGTGACAGTAGCAATGTGTACTTTACCAATATGAAGAGTGGCGGAACAAGTCTGGATTCCAGTGAGACAGTTTCTTACTCCGGCGGTAGTTTTACCACCTCTAAAGTGCCTTTCTGCTTTGGCACTGTAAAAGACGGAAAATATAGCACTGCCTCCTCTGTGATTACCACAAGAGAATATGCTGTTGACCCGATTTATGGTGCAAATCTGGAAAGCGACGGAAACGGTTCTGTTACCTTTACCTCCACGCCGTCTTATCCTGCCTCATTGCTCAGTGGCATTGACACACTGGAGAATGGCACAATTAGCTGGAATGTGGACAATTCCAAGGCAACAGTCACATATGTTTGCCCGGTTACAGTTGACGCAGAGGGCAATGGCACGTACAGCTATGAATACATCGAACGGGATTCCGGTCAGGTAAAGACTGCAACAGCAACGTTGCCACGCTATAATGCCAATCTGGCAGCCGGAGAAAAGATTCCGGATAAGTGCAATACCTTTGTGTGGGTTCCTGCCAACATTGATCAGTTGGAAAATGGTGCTTCATTCCTTGGATACAGTTCTGACGAGTTTTCTCTTTTCCAGGTGGATATTGTCATCGCAAAGGATACCCCCTGCGGAATCTACAATATTAACTTCAATACTTCCGTAGAAAGCACAACCGGTGCACAGTGCCAGTTGACAAATGCTTCGAAGCAGAACCTTGCTTTGTCTTATCAGGGAACTTCCATTGCTGTTGGCGTGGATTCTGCGGTGGTAACCGCAGCAACCCAGAATCCGGAAGAAGCTGCATTTTATACCGCAGATGATACCCATAAGGTTTACGCTTCGGATTTCATGACACAGGTATTGGCAGATGTGACTTACACCGAGATTGATCCCTCTACCGGAGAACAGAAAGTTGAAAGCAACGTGGACATTACCAATCTTTTGGATTTTGATGGGTATTCTCCCAGTGAAATGTTTTCGTATACCGATGCCGGAATCTGCTATTCTAACATTGATGCACCACTCTTTTTCAATGGGGAAATAATCTCATGGAACGATGCAGGTTGTGGAATGTATCTTACCACCGATCTGGAAGTTGCACAAAAAGGCGATGTCAATCTGGATGGCGTTGTAAATGCTTCTGATGCGTATGAAGTACTTGTATATTATGCTGCAGCTTCTGTTGGTTCAAATCCAACCCTTTACCAGGGCAGTGGCACTGCTTCAGAAAATCTGGAAAAATTCCTGTTCTTCTTAGCAGATGTTGATACATGCAGCAAAACCGGAAGTACTTCGACGGCTGTACTCGACACAGATGATGCGTATGATATTTTACTGTACTATGCATCGCAGGCTGTAGGAGAGACCCTTTCTTGGAATAGCCTCCGCAAGTAAGAGAAACGACAATATAGTATAAAGTAAAATATTCAAAAAGCCCCGAAAGGATATCTGTTCCTTTCGGGGTTTTGTTACTTGTTATGGGGAATAAAAAGTGCCCGTCTGCATGGGAAGACAAGCACTTTTGATATGATTTTGGGTTATTTCTCCGGGAGGTGTACATCAATCTGCGGAAAGGGAATGGAAATTCCATTTTTATCAAAGGTCTTTTTTGCCTGTTCCATCAGCGCATAGTACAAAGCCCAATAGTTTTCGCTTTTTGTCCAGACGTTCAGCCGTAGGGTTACAGCGCTTTCATCTTGACTGCTGACCAGCACTTCCGGTGTAGGATCTTGCAATGCATCCGGCATTGCTTTCACCATGGCAAGAAGCACTTGCCTTGCCTTATCAATGTCATTTTCATATCCAATGCCCAGAAACAGGTCTACACGACGCAGTTCCTTTTTGGTATAGTTGATGATTTTGTTTCCGGAAACGACACCATTTGGAATGTATACGGTTTTATTATCCGGGGTGACCATTCTGGTGTAGAGAATGCTGATGGATTCTACTTTTCCTACAACACCGTCTACTTCCACCGTATCCCCCTCACTAAGGGGCTTGGAAAATAGAATAATAAATCCTCCGGCTAAGTTGGAAAGGCTGTCTTTTAGTGCAAGCCCCACTGCGACACCGGCAGAGGCGATGACGGCGACGATAGAATCCATGGGTACGCTTAAAATAGACAGTGCCACCACAACAAGCAAAACGTAGAGGGCAATCTTTATGACAGATTTCAAAAAGCTTGCCATAATTCCATCCATATTGGATTTGGCAAATCCACGGCTTAAAATCCGCATGATTTGTTTTACAATAAAATACCCAAGTGCCAGAAACAGCACCGCAAAAATCAGCGATGGAAGCTTGTTCCAGAGTGGTTGAAACAGTTCTGCCAGCGCACTGGTTGTGTTCTCCACATCTTGGCTGACACTGTCAACCACATTTTGTACCGGTGTGGTTTCTGATGTGGTTGTCGTGGTGGTAATTGCAAGCATTTTTATGCGTTGTATGGTTTCTTTCATTGCTTTTTCGATCCTCACTTTTTCGGAAAAATCCGGGGTTTCAGACGCTTTTGATAGATTTCCGGAAAGGACTCCATGACGTAATCATAACAGAGAAATGTGATGTTCGCCATTCCAAGCAAAATCCATCCACCATATTTCCCGTAATCCCCCAGTGTGTCCAGAAGTTCTTCTGAACCAAACACATATACCGACACCCAGAAAAGGGCGAGGATTGCGACGTTGAAAATTACAAATCGGAGAAGAAATCCTAAGAATTTCATTTTGTGTCGTTCCATCCAGGAACGAAGCAGAGGATAATATCCAAAAAACAAGAGAAATATAATACTAGAATCCTTGTTGGGTACAATAATGATAGACAGCAGTCCAACAGAGATATACGTTACCAATCCCCAGTAGATGCTGGTTTCTATTGTCATGACATAAACCAGTGCACTTGCCAGCATGGTCAGAACGACATAGAGTGCCGGAAATACGCCGGTGAGAAAAAGACAGATAATGCAAAGTGCGCCGATGATGCCACCAAGTGCCACACGATAGCTTAAAGAATGCACCGAGTTATTCTGTCGCATAAGAATATACCTCCGTTATGTAGGG
>CAYXKI010000020.1:0-2970 GCA_964465095.1 uncultured Ruminococcus sp. | reverse complement strand
TTTACAGCGCCTGCTTTGATGGATTCAATCAGACCGCCATTTTCAATAATGGTCTGGATAAATGCCGGGAAAGGTGCAACGTGGAATTCTGCACCGGTTGTGACATCTTTCAGAACGCCATTATCCAGGTCTGCTTCTACCGTATGTCCTTCTTCTATGGCATCTACTGCCTCAGGGCACTCTACAATGGCAAGACCAATATTAATGGAGTTGCGATAGAAAATTCTTGCAAAGCTTTTTGCAATCACAAGAGAAATGCCGCTTTCTTTAATGGCAATGGGGGCGTGTTCTCTGGAAGAACCACAGCCAAAGTTTTCACCGCCGACCATAATGTCACCGGGCTTTACACGGCTGGTAAACGTGGTGTCCAGATCCTCCATGCAGTGAGAAGCCAGTTCTTTTTTGTCAATGGTGTTCAGGTATCGTGCCGGAATGATAACATCCGTATCTACGTTATCGCCATATTTGATTACAGTACCGGTCAGTTTCATTTACAGCACCTCCTTAGGGGAAACGATTTTGCCTGCAATTGCACTTGCTGCTGCAACAGCCGGACTTGCCAGATAAACTTCAGAATCCGGGTGTCCCATTCTGCCGACAAAGTTCCGGTTGGTTGTAGAAACCGCACGCTCACCGGCTGCCAGAATGCCCATATGTCCGCCAAGGCAAGGACCGCAAGTCGGAGTGGAAACAATACAGCCAGCTTCAATAAAGTCTTTCAGCAAGCCGTTTTCCATGGCTTTCAGGTAAATTGCCTGTGTTGCCGGAATAATAATTGCACGGACATTCTTTGCAACTTTCTTTCCACGGAGAATGGAAGCAGCTTCTTCAATATCCTTGTAGAATCCGTTGGTGCAAGAACCGATAACAACCTGGTCAATTTTAACCTCTCCTACCTCATCAATGGTACGGGTGTTGCCCGGGAGATGGGGGAATGCAACAGTTGATTTGATCTCGGAAAGATCAATTTCAATGACTTCATCATAAACCGCATCCGGATCTGCCTTATAGACAACCGGCTTTCTGTCGCTGTGTACTGCAACAAATGCAAGGGTCTGTTCGTCTACTTCAAAGATACCGTTTTTCGCCCCTGCTTCGATTGCCATGTTTGTCATGGTGAGTCTGTCACTCATAGACAGAGAAGCAACGCCCTCACCGGTAAACTCCATAGAACGGTACAGTGCACCGTCTACGCCGATTTTTCCGATAATATGCAAAATGACATCCTTACCGGAGATATAGGGCTGCAATTTGCCTTTCAGCACAAATTTGATGGCAGAGGGTACTTTGAACCATGCTTTTCCGATTGCCATACCACATGCCATATCTGTAGAACCAACACCGGTAGAAAATGCACCAAGTGCACCATAGGTACAGGTGTGGGAGTCAGCACCGATTACTACGTCACCGGAAACAACCAGTCCTTTTTCCGGCAGCAGTGCGTGTTCAATGCCCATTTGTCCTACATCATAGAAGTGGGTGATTTCCTGTTCGCCACAGAAATCCCGACACATTTTACACTGGGTTGCAGCTTTGATGTCCTTGTTTGGTGCAAAGTGATCCATAACCATAGTCACTTTTTCCTTGTCAAAGACCTTGTCTGTTCCAAGCTTGTTAAATTCCCGGATGGCAACAGGAGAAGTAATGTCGTTGCCCAGTACCCGATCCAGATTTACCAGAATCAGTTGTCCGGCTTCCACAGAATCCAGTCCGGCATGTGCAGCCAGAATTTTCTGCGTCATAGTCATACCCATGTATGAAACCTCCTCGTTTACTTGTTGATAATTGCACCCTTATCCGCAGAGGAAACCATTTTTGCATATCGCTTCAGATAGCCTGTAAGGTTGTCCTTGGTCTTGATGGTGGTGTTCTTCTTCCGGGTTTCCAGTTCTTCGTCAGAAACTTCCAGGTGGATGCTGTAGTTTGGAATGTCGATGGAGATAATATCGCCATCCTGTACATAAGCAATGGGACCACCGTTTACTGCCTCCGGAGAGACGTGACCAATGGCAGCACCTCTGGTTGCCCCGGAGAACCGACCATCTGTAATCAGTGCAACATCCTTGTCCAGTCCCATTCCTGCAATAGCAGAGGTGGGGGAGAGCATTTCCCGCATTCCCGGACCGCCTGCCGGACCCTCATAGCGGATTACAACCACATCGCCCTTGACGATTTTGCCACCCTTGATTGCCGTAATGGCTTCTTCTTCGCTGTCGAATACTTTTGCCGGACCACTGTGTACCAGCATTTCCTTTGCAACAGCGCTGCGCTTTACAACACATCTGTCCGGTGCGAGGTTGCCCTTTAATACTGCAATCCCGCCGGTTTCGCTGTAGGGTTCTTCAATGGGACGGATGATGTCGTGATTCTTGTTGATTACGCCTTGAATGTTCTCTCCAAGGGTCTTTCCGGTAACGGTCAGAACATCGGTGTGAATCAGATTTTTCTTTGTCAGTTCGTTCAGTACCGCATAAACGCCACCGGCTTCGTTGAGGTCTTCCATATAGGCATGACCGGCAGGTGCCAGATGACACAGATTCGGTGTCTTTGCGCTGATTTCGTTGACCATATCCAGATTGATGGTAATGCCACACTCGTTGGCAATTGCCGGCAGATGAAGCATACTGTTGGTGGAACAGCCAAGTGCCATGTCTGCAGTCAGTGCATTCTGGAATGCTTCCTTTGTCAGAATATCTCTGGGACGGATGTTTTTCCGATACAGATCCATAACTGCCATACCGGCACGCTTTGCAAGCTGAAGTCGCTCAGAGTAAACTGCCGGAATTGTACCGTTTCCACGGAGACCCATTCCCAGGACTTCTGTCAGGCAGTTCATGGAGTTTGCGGTATACATACCGGAGCAAGAACCGCAGGTCGGACATGCTTTATTTTCGAACTCTTCTACATCCTCTAAGGTGAATTTCCCGGCAGCATAAGAACCGACTGCCTCAAACATACTGGAAAGACTTG
>CAYXKI010000019.1:0-15583 GCA_964465095.1 uncultured Ruminococcus sp. | reverse complement strand
TTGGATATCTTGGAGAAAGATCTCCGGAAACACCTCTTGTATTGTTAGATGCCCATATGGATCAAGTTGGATTTGTGGTTACCGCAATTACAGAAGAGGGCTTTTTGCGTGTGGGCAATGTGGGCGGTCTGGATTACCGCCTGATGCCGGCACAGCGTGTTGTGGTACACGGGAAAGAATTGCTCCCCGGTGTAATTTGTAGTGTTCCCCCACATTTGCAAGGGGAGAAAGAACACGTGTTGTCGGTATCAGAACTTGCAATTGATACCGGATATTGTAAGGAAGAATTGGAACAACTGGTATCTCCCGGAGATAGCGTTACGTTTTCAGGCGGAATGTATCAGATGGCAGAGGATTGCGTTGGAGGACAGGCGCTGGATGACAGATGTGGTATGGCTGCCATTCTTCATGCGTTGCAATTGGTAAAGGGAGAAAAGCTCCCCTGTGCTGTGGCAGTTCTCTTCTCTACCCAGGAAGAGGTAGGGGAACGTGGTGCTTCTATCGGGGCATATACCATAAACCCGGATATTGCAATTGCAGTAGATGTGACTTTTGCATTGGGACATGGGGATGACCCGGTAAAAT
Source organism: uncultured Ruminococcus sp. (assembly GCA_964465095.1). Classification (GTDB taxonomy): domain Bacteria; phylum Bacillota; class Clostridia; order Oscillospirales; family Ruminococcaceae; genus Ruminococcus_C. The sequence goes on along the minus strand of CAYXKI010000019.1, from coordinate 14,998 downwards.
GCGGAAAATTGGGGGGCGGACCGATGATCGGAATCTCCCCGTCCCTTTCTCGTGTTGTCAGCAATCAGTTGATTGCCGCCGCAAAAGAAAATGAAATCCCATGGCAGCCGGAAGTGATGGCAGGTACTACCGGAACAAATGCAGACCAGTTTTCTGTGACACGAGGTGGAATTCAGGCGTGTACGGTGTCAATTCCCCTTCGCTATATGCATACGCCTACAGAGGTGATTGCATTGTCGGATGTAGAACAGACAGGAAAGCTTTTGGCAGCATATCTCAGGAGGTGTAGTTTATGAGCATGGTTTCAGCAGAGGCACGATTTTGTGCCGGGAATGAACCGCTTCTGAATCATTTGCAACGGCTTTGTATGTGCTGCGGTGCATCCGGAGAGGAGTCATCTGTACGGGAGTACCTTTTGCAGGAATTAAAACCGGTAGCAGATCAGATTTCTTATCACATTGATCCTCTTGGAAGTCTGATTGTGGAAAAGCGAGGAAAAAATCGTCCATCTCGCAAGCTGATGATCAGTGCCCATATGGATGAGGTTGCGTTGATTGTGACCCACGGAAATGACGATGGAACTTTTTGCCTTTCTCCGGTAGGTGGGGTTGACCCCTCTGTGGTGATCGGAAGAAAGGTACGGGTGAATGGGATCATCGGTGTAATCGGTGCAAAGCCGGTGCATCTTCTGTCTTCAGAGGAAAAGACAGCACTTCCGAAATTCTCACAATTGACACTAGATATTGGGGTGCAGACAAAAGAGGCAGCAGAAAAACTGGTTCACCCCGGGGATTATGCCTATTTTTTGCCGGAGGAATTTCGTGCATTGAAAAATACACGGTTTATCAGTAAAGCAATTGATGACCGTGCCGGATGTGCACTTTTGCTGCAATTGTTGTTGCAAGAGGTACCCTATGATTTTACCGCAGCCTTTTTGGTGCAGGAAGAAATCGGGCTGCGTGGGGCAAAAGCGGCAGCTTATACTGTGAATCCTGATCTTGCACTGGTGCTTGAGGCAACAACTGCTGCGGATATTGTTGGTGCAGAAGAAGACGCAAAGGTTTGCTGTCTTGGAAAAGGTCCTGTCATCTCCTTTATGGATCGGAGTACGATTTATGATCGGGAATTATACCGGTCTGCATTTTCTGTTTGTCAGAAAAATCAGATTCCCTGTCAGACCAAATCCAGAATTGCCGGCGGAAATGACAGCGGTGCAATTCATCTGAGTCGAGGTGGCGTGCGAACTTTGGCAATTTCTTTGCCTTGCCGTTATCTGCACTCTCCCTCTTGTATGGCAGATCTTGCAGATCTGGATGCATTTTCGGCACTGTTGCCACTACTTCTTGAGGAATGGATGGGTGTATGATTCAACAAGTCAAATCCTTTCAGCTTTCGGAAATTCAGAAGCTGGAACAAAGCTGGCGTGGCAGACAAATCCTTGCCTATCAGAAAGCCTATGGCGGAGAATACGACTTTTGTCGCTTTTTTCGGATTCATACTTCCGAGGGAACTGGATGGATGATGCTGTTTAATGCAACACTTCTGATTTGCACAGAAACAAAGCTTTCTACAGAGGAACTCGTTGTATTTGTGACAATGCATTTGCCTTTCCGGATTGAGTGCCCGGGCTTTTTGGTAGAAGCATTAGCGGCTCTTCCAAATTATCAGAAATTGCACCGCTCTACTTTTGCATTGACTCCTTCCACGCCTTCCGAACGGTTTCAGCCGGAGGAGGTCTGTCATCATCCTAAGCTTCAGGATGTACACGAAATTCTGGAGGAGGGCTTTCCCAATCTTATGGAGTACTCTTTGTGGCTGACTGATGTTTCTCATCGCTGTCGTCATGGAATGAGTAAGGTGTTGACTTATAAGAATAGTTCGACCCTTACTTTGGTGTATGATTGGAAAGATTATGTGCTGGTGGGACAGGTTGCAACAAGACGTAGCCAACGTGGCAGTGGCTATGCCCGGGATTTCCTCAAATGGGTTGCCACAGAACTTGCCCAAGAGGGGAAAAAGGCAGTTTTATTTGCACTGGATGTACGTAGTAGCTTTTATCGGGAAATTGGATTTTCTCTGGTAGAGGAGGAGTACGTACTGGAACGTCAGGATGTTCAAAAGGAAGAACAGGAGAAGGGAGCATTGTAAATAGATGCAATTGCAGGAATTTTTTCCCATAGAGAATCGTTTGCAAAAAGCGGCAGAAGAAGCGGAACAGCGGTGCAAACAAGACTTTTTACAAATTGAAGAAAATGCAGCTTATAATGGTGCAAAAGTTTTATCTGCATTTCAGAAGAACCGTGTCAGTGAGCCGTGTCTTGGTGGGACAACAGGGTATGGCTATGGAGATCAGGGCAGAGAAGTTCTGGATAAAGTTGTGGCAACAGCTTTTGGAACAGAGGATGCACTGGTACGTCATAATTTTGTCTCCGGAACTCATGCATTAAGCGTGGCATTGTTTGGCGTTTTACGGACAGGGGACACAATGGTATCTTTAACCGGAAGACCTTACGATACCTTGGAAGGGGTTATCGGACTTACCGGAGATGAAAAAAGTGGATCGCTGAAAAATTTCGGCGTTCACTACAAGGAAGTTCCTCTGTTAGAAGATGGCACACCGGATTATTGTGCAGTGCCTGAAGCAGTAAAGGGTGCAAAAGTTGCTTATATTCAGCGCTCCAGAGGATATTCTCTGCGTCCGGCACTTGTGACGGAACAAATTGAAAAACTTGTGACGCTGGTACGCCAGACCAATCCAAATGCGATTATTATGGTTGATAATTGTTATGGTGAATTTGTAGAAACAAGAGAACCGGTACAGGTCGGCTGCGATCTGATGATTGGTTCTATGATAAAAAATGTAGGCGGTGGAATTGCCAGAACAGGTGGCTATATTGCCGGAAAAGCCGAGTTTGTGCAGCAATGCGCAGAGCGTCTGACTTGTATTGGCATGGGAAAAGAAGTGGGCTGTACACTGGATATGAACCGGGAAATGTATCTCGGCTTTTTCCATGCACCGGACACGACAGCCAATGCGCTAAAGACAGCAGATTTTGCTGCGGCGCTTTTTGAACGATTTGGCTTTGCTTGCTATCCTGCGGTTGGAACCAAACGAGGGGATATTGTAGAGGCAATTCAGCTTGGAGATGAGGCAAAACTGACGGCGTTTTGTCAGGGAATTCAGCAGGGTTCTCCTATAGATTCCTTTGTTGTGCCGGAGGCGTGGGATATGCCTGGATATACCAGTAAGGTCATTATGGCAGCCGGAGCATTTACAATGGGGGCTTCTATTGAACTTTCTGCGGATGCACCCATTCGAGAGCCTTTTGCGGTGTGGATGCAAGGTGGAATTACTTATACTGCCGGAAAAATCGGAATTCTTTTGGCAGCACAGAAATTGTTGGATCAGGGCTTGATTACATTATAGTAAAAGTGTCAGAATAATTACAAACGGCTACAATTTGGGCGTGGATTGTGAGAAATCCGGCAAAAACAGTTGACAACGCCGCTGTATCCTGCTAAAATAAAATGTGGCGTGTAATGACGTAATCGGATATTGCCGATATTGCTAAAAAATTACACGGAATTGAGAAAATAAGGAGGTATCGCTTTGGGAGAACGGAAACTATGCTACGGTTGTATGGAACGTATTGAATTTTCCGGCGGTGTCTGCCCACACTGTGGATATTCTAACCAATCTCCAAGTGACCCGTCTTTTATTATCCCGGGAACGCAGTTGAACCAGCGGTATATTGTCGGCGTTGCATTGACAGCAAACGGTGAGGGAATTACTTATCTGGCGTATGATCAGTCGATTGGTTGCAAAGTGCTGCTTCGGGAATATATGCCACCCAACCTCTGTAATCGTGTGGCAGGATCTCCGGTAATCAGCGTGATTCCGGCAAGATTGGTGCAATATAAAGCATTGATGGCAGAGTTTACAGAACTTCATAAATCTTTGGCACGCCTGCGTGGGCAGGTTTATGTCAGCACTGTCGTGGATCTTTTTGCGGAAAATAACACAACGTATGTGGTGGATGAATATATTACAAGCATTCGCTTTGTAGAATACCTGAAACAGAACGCAGGAGAACTCACTTGGCAGCATCTGTCGAAAATGCTGCCACCTCTTACGACCTCTCTGAGTTTACTGCATAATTCTGGTGTTGTGCATCGTGCAATTTCGCCGGATACTATTTATGTGACAGAGAAAAATGAACTGATTCTCACAAGCTTTTCTATTGCCGCAGCCAGAACTGCCAATACAGAATTGGAATGTGAAATTTATAACGGCTATGCCGCACCGGAACAGTATTCTGCCAATGGACGACAGGGCACTTGGACGGATGTCTATGCGGTTTGTGCTGTTATTTATCGTGTTCTTACCGGTTCTATGCCGCCTTCTGCAATCAGTAGAATGGAAAATGACAATCTGGTTGCACCGGCACTTTTAAATCCGAATGTGCCGAAACATATTTCCAATGTGATTATGCATGGATTGGCATTGGATAGCGAAAATCGAATTCACACAGTAACAGAACTTGTGACGGATCTTTTTGATGAACATGCCGCAGAACAAGAGGCGATTTATGGGAACGGTTATACCGAACAGGGCAATCGCTATGAGGAGTATGAGGATCAGGACTATCCGGATTATGATAACGGCTATGCGGATGACTATGCTTATGATGATTATGAGGATAACTATAATCAGCCACAAAAGGCAAGCGCAGTTGATCGACTGAAAGTTCCGATTATTGTCGGAATTGTGCTTCTTTTGATTCTTTTGATCTGTATTTTTGTTTTTGCAGGAGATATGTTTGACAGCACCGAGGAATCCAGTAATGTGCAGACTTCTACTGTTACAACAGAGGCAACAACAGCGATTACAGAAACAACAACCGAAGAGGCTACTGGTGACAGCATTATGCCAAGCCTCCTTGGAAAAAATTACGAGAATCAGAAAGAACAGTACGCCTCCTGGATTACATTTGATCCGGAAGAAGTATATAGCGATGATTACGCAGCCGGTCAGATTTGTTATCAGGAATATGAGGCAGGAGAAACCTTTGATTCCTCTCGCCCGGTAAAAATTCAGGTGAGTCTGGGTCCTGCAACAGTTGACATTCCTTCTTACTCTGGTTATGGGGTAAATTCCTATTCTGAGAAACTCAGCGAACTGAATATCCCTTATACCACTTCTGCTGAGGTGAATAGCGGTTATAGCAATGGCGGAATTATTCGCATTGTGGTTACAAGAAACGGAAGAGAAACAGAGGTTACCGTTGGGGATACCATCAATCTTAATGACAATTATTTGGTAACGATTTATTACGCCAATAATCCGGTTGTAGAAACAACAACTGTAACAGAAACAGAAACTGTTCCTGCTACAGAAACAGAAGCTGCTACATCTCCGGCAGAGCCTGTGACAGAAGCACCGGCTGATCCGGAGGCTGCTGTGCAGTAAAGGCTACGTTGCCTGAAAAGTAAAAAGAGTTTTCGAAACAGATCTGCTGTATACTTGGCGGATCTGTTTTTTTCTTCGCCGTGTTTTGCGTGAAATATGGAGTGTAGTATCCACGTATCCGGGTGTATTCTACGTAGAATTGTTTTTATCTGAAATGATACAGCAGATCTAAAATAAAATTTTTCTTCTGTCAACAAAAATAAATATTGTTTGAGTGACAAAAACCGAAAAAATACTATATGCAGCTTTTGATTTTTAGTCGAAAATATGAAATCACTTTCTATTGTGAAAATTGTACAAAACAATCAAAAATTGTGCAGAAAAACAGTTGACATTTTCTTCTGGCTGTGGTATGATAATAACAACAAAAGGGAACAGCAAAGAAAAGCCGGCGAGAGGCTTCTTCGATGAGAGGTTCCAAGCGATTGGTTTCCCAAGGTCTGAGGGTTTTCCTCTTGTGGAAACGATACTATATCAAAAAGGAGGGCGAGGTCCGATGGCAAAGGAAGAATCACGGCTGCATATGCTGTCAGCATCGGGAATCGCAGGCTGCACAAGCTAGGGACGTAGCGAGGCATCCGGTTGAGCTGGATGGAGGGCACGTTAGAAATGATTGATTTGTGAGTCGGGCGTACATTCTTTGATGAAACTGGTAGTTCGGCTGGTTGTTTGATCGGTATTTGGAAAGTGACAGCATATGTCTTTTTCTACTCCGGTGCGATGACGGCAGCGGATCGGTGACAGAAATGTCTTGATATATCAGGCATAGGATGTCTAAATTAGAGATATAAAGGTGAGACCAATGCAGTAATTTTATTCTGGTTTTATTTTTCTTAAATTTTCTACGAAGGGTGAGTCCAATGGCTTAAGCTTTTATCGACAACGGTCAAAACCGGATGGAATATGTCTAAACAGAAAGGGCGTGTTTCGTATGTGGTCTTTGAGTTTATGTTTTGTACGATATGAAACAGAGTTAGGAGTGAGTCCCATCGAAATCCTTGCGGAAGAATGAAAGTTCTTTCAATTCTCGGAAGTATTTTACTTCTACGATTTAACTGCTACAATTGAATATAAGTGCTTTCCTTGTGGAAAGCTTCATAATCCGGAACGGAGGTCGCCTGTTCCGGATTTTTTTGCGTCAACAATGGCTCAGCAAATTTTTTTACTTTTTTGTAAAAAAAGACTTGCATGTTGCATTTCAATATGTTATAATATTCTTATCTGCCCGTGTGCCATAAATGGAAAGCGGCAGAATTTCCGGGCAATTTGCTCACTACTATAATGTAACGCCGCCCCAGCGGTGTTCCTGTTTTTAAGGAGGAATTTCATGGTAACTACCAAGACGAAGAATGCCTCGCCACTTGCGGAAAAGTCCCGGAAGGGTGTAGGTGGCATTCTGACCGGTCTGAAAAACTGGATTGTACGCAATCGTGTCTATCTGATTGCTTTTGCAATTCCGGTGGCACTGACCTATCTGGCATATGCACTGTTTGGACTGTATCCTTTTGGAGAAGAATCGGTGCTTTGCCTTGATCTGAATGGACAGTATGTCTACTACTTTGAAGCGCTTCGGGATGCATTCTGGGGTGACGGCAGTATTTTTTACAACTGGTCAAGGAACTTGTCCGGTGAATTTATGGGCATTATCGGCTATTATCTTGCAAGCCCCTTTACTTTGATTGTATTGCTTTTGCCGGAGAAGTTTATGCTCAGCAGCCTTTTGATTATGCAGCTTTGCAAACTGGGTGCTGCCGGTGTAACCTTTAACTATTTCCTGCAAAAGAGTAAGGGCGTACAGCCTTACGCCTCGCTTCTGTTCTCTACTATGTATGCAATGATGGCATATGCGGTAATCCAGTTGATTGACCCGATGTGGTTGGATGGTCTGGTATTTTTGCCCTTGATTATGCTTGGAATTGAGTATCTGGTAGACGATGGAAGACGCTTGAATTTCATCATTCCTTTGGCATTGATGTGCGTTGCAAACTTCTATATTGGATATATGATCTGCATTTTTGTCGTATTGTATTTCCTGTATTATCTGTTTTTTGGCTCAGAGAAGAAGCGGAAAGCAAAGGATTGCGGAATCGTGATTGTACGAATCGCTTATTCTTCTATTGTCGCTTTGGCATGTGCAGCTTGTATGCTGTTGCCGGTTTACAATGCACTGAAACTTGGTAAATTTGAGTTTACCGATCCGGATTATAGCTTCCGGTTCCAGTCTTTCCCACTGAGCGGATCTTTATTGCAAAATGCAGAGGATTCTCCGCTGCTGGTACTGTTGTGTGACTTGGTAGACATGTTACCGCAACTCTTGCCGGCACAGTACGATTCTGTTAATGTACAGGGCAAGCCGGAGATTTACTGTGGCTTGTTGACAGTTGTTCTTTTGCCCTTGTTCTACCTGAACACAAACATCTCCAGAAAGAAGAAAATCGGATTTTCTGCATTGATTCTGGTTATGGTTGCATGTATGATGATTACTCCGGTAGACATGATGTGGCACGGTGGACAAGTTCCGAACTGGCTGCCTTTCCGATATTCTTTCCTGTTGTCCTTTATTTTCTTGACAATGGCAGCATTAGCCTTTGCCAATATGCAGGGCATCAAGAAAAAGCATCTTGCCGGTACTGCGGTGGGAATGTTGGTATTGATCGGTGTTGTTGCCGGTATGAAGTTCGAACAGATGGCATCTGGTGCAGTCTGGATTTCTGCTGCACTGATGGCAATCTATCTGATTCTGATTTACTTTATGACCGGTGGAAAAATCAAGAAGAACACACGTGCAATTAGTATTACCCTGACCACTTTGATGCTTCTTTTGGTTGGCGGTGAGGCAACTTATAACGCATTGGATTCCATGAAAGATATTGATGATGAGGTTGCATACTCCACCAGAAAATCTTATCAGAATTACATGGAAAACGGTAGAGCAGCCACAGAGATGCTGGAAGAGAAGGATGATGGTTTCTATCGTGCAGAAAAGACCTTTAACCGTTGCGTGAATGATGATATCGCCTTTGGATTAAAGGGAATTTCGCACTCCAGTTCTGTTATGAATACCAGAATCATCAACTTTATTGAAACACTGGGCTATTGTATGCACAGTTATTACACAAGATATGATGGTAACACAGAACTTGCAGATTCTCTCCTTGGCATTAAATATGTTCTGGATAGAGGAGATAGTACTGACCAGTCTCGTCGTTTGAATGATACCTACGAGGCAAAGTGGGCATATGATTATGTCAACGAAAACGGAACAGCGAAAACAATTACCGCATATGAAAATACCAATGCATTGTCCATTGGATATATGGTAGATGAGGACGTCACAAAGATTGATCATCTTGGTAATGACAACCCATTCAACAGCCAGAATATTTTCATGAGTACCCTTAGTGGAAATACCACCTTTGATTCTGATGGAAACTTTGAAAGCTGGACAGAGTATTACACACCGATTAATCTGGCAGAAGATCCGATTATCAGCGATTCCATTACTACGAGTCCTTATGGGGAACAGACAAAGTATGATGTTACCGGGGACGGCGATCCTACTGTGGATTTCCATCTGGTTGCAGATTCTGAAGATCCGGTATATATCTACTTTAAGACAGAATTCCAGAAGAGCGTAAATCTGTGGATGGCTACCTGGACAGAGGACGAGTGGAGTGCGGATCAGTCGGCTTGGGAATCTGAGAATGACGGCGAGTTTACCTGGGCGAGCGCAGACAATTACGCAAGAGACAATAGTGATTTTGATAGCCTTGGAGAATATTTCGAGGGAGATAACTATATTGCTTTGCGTCTTGGTACTTTTGAACCGGGTACAAAGATTACACTGCGTATGACCATTGCAAATGATGAGAAATTTACGATTGTAAAGAACTTCTTGTTCTACACCTATCATCCGGATGTATTCCAGACCGATATTGATACGCTGAAACAGAATCAGTGGGAGATTGATACAGACAAGTCGAATGATCGCAAGTTGACCGGTACAATCACTGCGGAGGAAGGTCAGCTTATGCTGACAACAATTCCGGATCAGGATGGTTGGACAGTAAAGGTGGATGGCAAGAAAGTAGATACCATTGCAATCGCTGACGCACTGATTGGCGTTGAATTGGAACCGGGTACACATACTGTAACCATGGTCTATACACCACCGGGTTGGTGGACTGGCGTTGTTCTGGTATGTGCCGGTGTTGGTCTTTGTGTGTTCTTCTGGTTTGGGGATCGCAAACGTTATGCTGCAATGTTGGCACAGCTTGCTGTACAGAAAGAACGGGAAAAGCAGCAAGCGAAGAAGCGTGTAAAACTGAAGTCCGGGAAGAAAGCAACCGAATCTCAGGAAAAGCTTCTGGAAAAGCTGGAAGCCCTTCATGATCAGGGAATCCTGACGGATGAGGAATATGATGCAAAGAAAGCTGCAATCCAGAAAAAGAAATAACAGAGCGTAAATAATAAAGGTGACACCCATGGAGGAGCAATCCCTCATGGGTGTTATCTACATAAGAATAAGGAGCAGAAATGGATCGCTTATATTTTGTCATCCCATGTTATAATGAGGAAGAGGTTTTGCCGGAAACAGCAAAACAGCTATATCAAGTTTATTGTTCTCTTGTTGAGAAAAAACAAATCAGCGAAAAGAGTAGAATCGTCTTTGTAAATGATGGTTCAACAGATAGAACATGGGAGCAAATCGAAGCCTTTCATCAGGAAAATCCGGTCTATCAAGGGATTTCCCTTTCCCGAAATAGAGGACATCAGAATGCGCTTCTGGCAGGGCTTATGACGGTGAAAGACAAATGTGATATGACGGTGTCTTTGGATGCAGATTTACAGGATGATATTGCTGCCATTGCAGAGATGGTAGAGAAATATCATGAGGGTTGTGACGTGGTGTACGGTGTGCGAAGTGCCAGAGATACAGATACATTTTTCAAGAAATATACCGCAGAGGGCTTTTATCACCTGATGGAAAAAATGGGCGTTGAGATGGTGTGCAACCATGCGGATTATCGTCTGATGAGTCGACGTGCTATGGAGGGGTTGGCATCTTTTTCAGAGACAAATATGTTTTTGCGGGGTGTCGTGCCAATGATTGGCTATCGAAGCGACAAGGTGTATTACGCCAGAAAAGAACGATTTGCAGGAAAATCGAAATATCCATTGAAAAAAATGATTTCTTTTGCTTGGGAGGGGATTACAAGCCTTTCGACAAAACCGATTTTGTTTATTACAAAACTTGGATTGTTTATTTTTCTGGTCAGCATCGGAATGTTGATTTATTCCTTGGTGCGGCATTTTATGGGCGCAACAACTACCGGCTGGACTTCTCTGATTGTCTCAATCTGGGCAATTGGCGGATTGCAACTGCTTGCCATTGGAATTATTGGACAATATATTGGGAAAGTTTATCTGGAAACAAAACATCGTCCCAAGTATATTGTAGAAACTTATCTTTGCGATGAGGAAGAATAGATATTTCATAGACTCTCGTCAAAAAAAGCACAAAGTGCCAAAATGCCAGTTGCTTCTTTGTGCAATACGTAAAAAATAGAGGAAAATAGAAAGGTTACAATTATATCAATTGACAAAATCATAGGAATATGCTATGATTACGATAGCAATGAATATTGCGTTATGATAGAGAGATAGGGGGATTGCTATGGAACGTCAGTTGTGCAGTGTAAAATTTCAAAACTTTTATGATGCATTGCTGGAAAAGCCGAAAACGGCAGCACAAGCAATTGCAGCCCTGCGAGAGCAAATACCGATGCTTGCTGAAGAACTTCCCATTGGCAGGCTGGATGTAAAAATGAATACAGCAAAGACAATCTTGGATGTGTCAGAGTCACAGTATCAATATCTGATTTATGAGGCGCCTGGTGGCTATCGTGAGGATGAAAAAGACATTGAGAAATTTTCTGTTCCTGCAAAAGCAGATGGGGAAGTGGTGTTTTATGCACCGAAAAATCATGCTTGGACTGCATCTCAGCGAAGCGAATTACATTTCCTTGCGGAAAATATTTTTGTGTATTTTGAGCGTGTCAGAATGCTACAGCTTTTGAGCCGTGTCGAAGTCATTGATATCCTTACGGGGACATTGAATAATCGTGGCTTTATTCAAGAGGGGGAAGAGATTGCAGCAAAGGGGAAGCTAACAGAATACGCTTGCCTTTTTATCAATATCAAGAATTTTAATTATATCAATCAGATTTTGGGACCACGTCGGGGAGATTTGGTGTTGCGGCAATATGCAAAGCGGATTCAGACGGTGTTGGCAGAGGATGAGTTGATTTCCAGATTGGGTGGAGATAACTTCACTGCTTTGATTCAGAAGACACATGTCCATTCGTTTTTACAGTATATGTCTGATATAAAGATTACAGTACCCTATTTGGAGAGTACAAAAACCTTTGATGTCCGTGCCAGAATTGGCATCTGTGAAATTCAGGAGGGGCATCGCATTGGCGAGGTAATGAACGCCACAACTGCGGCATTGAGTGTCGCAAAAAATTCCGGGAAAGGGGACTATATCTGGTTCAAACCGGAAATGTTGGCAAATTCCTTGCACGACAAAGAGATTTCCCTGAATTTCCCAAAGGCATTGGAAAGCCGGGAATTTGTGGTGTATTATCAGCCCAAGGTAACTTTGGCGGATAATCGCTTGTGCGGCTGTGAAGCCTTGGTGCGTTGGATGCGCAATGGAAAACTTGTTCCTCCAATGGAGTTTATTCCTGTTCTGGAACGAGAGGGAAGCATTTGTTGCCTAGACTTTTATGTACTGGAAACCGTTTGTCAGGATATCCGTCGATGGGCATTGAAAGGTATTCAGCCGGTTTGTGTTTCCGTTAATTTTTCCAAGGCACATCTTCATAATGAACATCTGGCAGAAGACGTAATTGCCGTGTTGGAAAAATATGCGATTGATCCCAAATATATTGAGATCGAATTGACAGAAATGTCCGGCTATGAGAATTATGAAACACTGTCCTTGTTTGTACATCGTATGAAAGAAAACGGGGTACGCACTTCCATTGATGATTTTGGTACAGGCTATTCCTCTTTGAATCTGTTAAAAGATCTGAATGTGGATATTATCAAACTGGACAAGTCTTTCCTGAACAATGTAGAAAATCACGGAGAGAATGATTCCATTGTGATCCGCAATATTGTCAACATGGTAAACGAGCTGAACATGGAGGTGATTGCGGAGGGCGTTGAAACCCAGAAACAAGCACAGTTCCTCCGGGAAATCAGTTGCTGTATGGCGCAGGGTTATTTGTTCGACAAGCCATTGCCACATGATGATTTTGAAAAGCGTCTGGAGGATAATCACGTTTATTTGTTTTCAGAAACCGAGGAAACGTGTTTGCGATAAGAAACAGAAAAGACATCCGAGAAAAGCGTCGGATGTCTTTTTTCTTTTGGTGTGTAATCTAGGGCAACACCATCTATTGCTGTACAACTTTTAATATATCCAAAAGCTGTTCCGGTTTGGATGCGCCAACAATCACAGAAGTTACTGCGTTCTGACGTAAAATCCAGGAGATCGCAAATTGTGCAAGAGTTTGTCCTTGTTCTGCTGCTAAATCGTTTAGTTGATGCAGTTTTTTCATAAGTTCTGGTGTAAGTATAGATTCGTTTAAGAATCGACTATCGGTGCGAATACGGCTGTCTGTGGGGATTTCTCCCTGAAGATAGCGATTGGTCAATAGACCTTGTTCCAGAGGACTGTAGATAATCAGTCCCTTTTTCAGAGCAGCACACTCCTCTAAAATGCCGTTTTCCTCAATGGTGCGATCTAAAATCGAATAGCGATTCTGGTTGATGATAAACGGACAGTGGAGCTTTTCCAGAATAGCTGCTGCTTGTCGCATGGTTTTTCCATCATAGTTGGAAAGTCCAACATAGAGTGCTTTTCCGCTTTGTACTGCCTGTGCTAATGCACCCATGGTCTCTTCCAGTGGCGTTTCCGGATCCGGTCTGTGATGGTAGAAGATGTCCACATAGTCGAGTCCTAAACGACGCAGGCTTTGATCCAGACTTGCAAGAAGATATTTTCGGCTTCCGAAATCTCCATATGGACCTTTCCACATATCATAGCCTGCTTTGGTGCTGATGATAAGTTCATCCCGGTATCCGGAAAAACTTGTTTTCAAAATCTTTCCAAAATTTCGCTCGGCTGCACCGGCAGGTGGCCCATAATTGTTTGCTAAGTCAAAATGGGTAATCCCGTTGTCAAAGGCGGTTTCACATAATTGTTGCATATGGCTGAAACAATTGGTGTCACCAAAATTATGCCACAGTCCAAGAGAAATCGTTGGCAGCTTTAACCCACTGTTGCCACATCGCTGATAGCACATGTTGTCATAACGAGATTCGCTGGGGATATATGTCATAGAACTACACCTCCGTGATAGAAAAACGGACAGACTGTAATTTGATCCAGTCCATCCGTCTTTGGCTAATTTCTTAAATTCAAAAACGCAGCTAATTAATAAGCAACGCCCTGCCACTTCATAGCATCAGCAACCTTCAGGAAGCCAGCGATGTTTGCGCCAACAACCAGATTGCCCTCTACGTCGTACTCCTTAGAACGATCGTATGCATTGTGGAAGATGTTGATCATAATGCTCTTCAGCTTTGCATCAACTTCTTCGAAAGTCCAAGACAGACGCTCGCTGTTCTGGGACATTTCCAGACCGGAAGTTGCAACGCCACCTGCGTTAGCAGCCTTTGCAGGTCCAAAGAGGATGCCAGCAGCCAGGAACTTGTCAATTGCTTCCGGAGTAGAAGGCATGTTTGCACCTTCTGCAACAACCTGTACGCCATTCTTTAGCAGGATCTCAGCAGACTCGCCGTCGATCTCGTTCTGTGTTGCGCAAGGCAGTGCAACATCACAAGGAATGGTCCAGATGCCCTTGCAGCCTTCTGTATAGGTTGCACCTTCAACACGGTTTACATATTCCTTGATACGTCCACGTTCTACTTCCTTGATCTGCTTTACAACATCCAGATTGATGCCGTTGGGATCGTGGATATAGCCGTTGGAGTCAGACAGTGCAACAACCTTACCGCCCAGTTCAGTAGCCTTTTCAGTTGCATAAATTGCAACGTTACCGGAACCGGAAACAACGATGGTCTTGCCCTTTACGCTGTCCTTCTTCATAACGCTCATCATTTCTTCTGTGAAGTACAGCAGACCATAACCGGTAGCCTCTGTTCTTGCCAGAGAACCGCCATAAGACAGACCCTTACCGGTCAGAACGCCGGTGAATTCGTTGCGCAGTCTCTTGTACTGACCGAACATATAACCGATTTCACGAGCACCAGTACCGATATCACCAGCCGGAACGTCGGTGTCAGCACCGATGTGCTTGGAGAGTTCTGTCATGAAACTCTGGCAGAAACGCATGATTTCGTTGTCAGACTTGCCCTTCGGGTCGAAGTCAGAACCACCCTTGCCGCCGCCCATAGGCAGTGTTGTAAGGCTGTTCTTGAAAATCTGCTCAA
>CAYXKI010000018.1:9013-15656 GCA_964465095.1 uncultured Ruminococcus sp. | reverse complement strand
GCTTTCATTCAGAACGACTTCAAAGAAAAATTCGGGATTCCAAGGCAGAGTGGTCTGGTCGAACTCCCCTCCCGGATTGTTTTTCAACCGGAATATCGCAATCGTGAAGCATTTCGTGGACTAGAAGAGTTCTCGCACATCTGGCTGATCTGGGAATTTTCCAAAGTGGTACAATCGTCCTGGTCTCCAACTGTGCGTCCTCCACGTCTTGGAGGCAATCAGAGAAAAGGGGTCTTTGCCACACGTTCTCCCTTTCGCCCGAATCCCCTTGGGCTGTCGGTTGTGGCAATCAAGGAGATTGTCCTTTCCGGAAAAGATGCACCCTATCTGATTGTCACCGGTGCAGATCTGTTAGACGGCACGCCTATCTACGACATCAAGCCCTATCTCCCCCACATCGACAGCCATCCCAAGGCTACCGGTGGATTTGCCCTGAAACACGCCGACGATCACCTAAACGTCTCGTTTCCGCCTGCACTTCTCGCAAAAATACCAAAAGAGTTGCAACAAGGACTGTTACAACTCTTAGCACAAGATCCAAGACCGTCCTATCAGAACGACCCGGATCGAATTTATGGGTTTACTTTTGGTGCACAGGAAATCCGTTTTACTGTACGTGACAACACATTGACAGTGTGCGAAATCATACCTTAACCCACTCACACCATCAGAAACATGAGGAGGATTCCGCAAAGTACCACCTCTGCCACATAGCCGATCCCGGCAGTTGCGAGAATCAGCCAAGGGTTTGTTCCGCCCTCCTGTTGCATCCGGAAACGACGCATTTCTAGAGAAACGTCTTCTTGCTTTACCTGATGCACCCGTTTTAACACGTGCCGATAATAAATCCAGTTTCCAAGGAGTCCGAATACAATTTTGATACAGAATTGCAGGAACGTGCAAATGGTCGACAGATTTGTAAGTAACGTTTCATAAGTGTCGATTCGCTGTGTAATTCGCTCCAACGCCTCTGAAAACTCCGGATAGGATTGCAACAGGGTTTCATAGCCTGTCTCTTTCATAGAAGCGATTGCCTCCGGAAGCTGACACAGCATCTGGGGCATTCCAAGCAATGCAATTACAATCACCAGAATCAGCGACAAGCCCCACATTTTCCGGAACGCAAAATAATATTGTGGAAAAAGCAAGCATGGGAAATTTGCCAGAATCCGATGCCCTTTTTGCAAATACAGAAAACGGGGGAGAAAATACCGCTGATTGGTTTTCACATAATCTGCAACATCTCCAAGGCGTTCCCCCTCCAGATCCTGATCCGGATTCATATTTTGATAAGGGTCTTCGTATTGCATTTGTTCCATGCGTTTTTCCATCCGCTCCTGAAAAGAACCGGGTTCCCCTTCTGCACGATCCTCCCCTGTGCTTTGCTTTGAACGGTTCTGTGCCTCTTGAAAAGGCATTCCGCAATTCACACAGAAATTGGCAGTGGCGATATTTTCTGTCCCACATCTTGCGCAGCGCAGTGACGGCGTTTTCTCTTCGGAAGCCGGCTTCCAGGTGGACTTGGTTTCGTGAAGTGGCAGATTAATACAACCAACTTCCTTATTCCAACATTCTTTATGATAAGGCGTACCACAATCCGGACAAACCACAATGGTGTCCTCTTCTGTCAGGATTCTACCACAACAAAAGCAAGGGTTTCCTACGTGTATTTTCATCTTTGTCCCTTCCTTTCCTTTTAGGGCAACACCGCACAAAGAACCTCTCATGATTTTGCATGGTGTCGCCATAGGGCTGTTACAACAATGCCCACAACACCTATATTATAACACATCAAAAAAATTTTTGCAATATCAAAAGAAAATATTTGCATCTAAGGAGATTTTGTAGTATAATAGATAGGATAATACAATTCAGGAGGAGATTTCCAATGATATTATTAGATGAATTGCGTGTCACAATGACCGATTACCGTAAAAACCTGAAAGAACTTCACGAAGTGCTTGGCATTGAAAAAGCAAAAGCACGCTATCAGGCTCTTCAGACGCAGATTGCTGCGGAGGGGTTCTGGGATGACCTTGACAATTCTCAGAAAGTGCTGCAAGAATCCAAATCCCTGGAAAACAAGATCAATCAGTATGCCTCTATGGAGACAGAACTTGAGGATATTCTCACAATGATTGAACTTACCATGGAAGAGGGCGAAACAGAGGCAGATTCTGACCTGACAAAGGAAGCAGATGCTTTTGTCAAAAAGTTAGAGGAATTAAGCCTTGCTTCTCTTCTCACCGGAGAATATGACAGTTCCAATGCCATCCTCACGTTCCACGCCGGTGCAGGTGGGACAGAGGCGCAGGACTGGGCAGAGATGCTTTATCGGATGTACAATCGCTGGGCAGAACGCCACAATTACAAAGTGGAACTGCTGGATTATCTGGACGGCGACGAAGCCGGAATGAAGAGTGCTTCCATTCTGATTACCGGGGAAAATGCCTATGGCTTTTTGAAGTCCGAGTCCGGTGTACATCGTCTGGTTCGTGTTTCTCCCTTTGACTCCTCCGGAAGACGACACACCTCTTTTGCGGCGTTGGAAGTTATGCCGGAAATTGATGACTCTATGGATGTGGAAATCCGTCCGGAAGATATTGAGATGGATGTATTCCGTGCCAGCGGTGCAGGCGGTCAGCACATCAACAAGACAAGTTCTGCGGTACGTTTAAAGCACATTCCCACCGGAATTGTGGTATCCTGTCAGACCCAGCGAAGCCAGTTCCAGAACAAGGACTATGCAATGAAAATGCTTCGTGCAAAGCTTGTGGAAATCAAGGAACGGGAACATCTGGACAAAATTGCTGACATCAAAGGGGTGCAGAAAGAAATTGCCTGGGGGGCACAGATTCGCTCTTATGTGTTCATGCCCTACACCTTGGCAAAAGACCATCGCACCAATTTTGAAAACGGAAACATTCAGGCGGTCATGGACGGTGACTTGGACGGCTTTATCAACGCTTATCTGAAAGCACTCTCCAGCGGAACATTACAGAAGTAACAATTTTACTTGAGTATACGAAAGTTGTATATACGAAAAGCGAGAAAGACTGTACACACAGCTTTCTCGCTTTTTTCTGTTTTGGACAATATCGCAACTATTCGTAATCTACCACATCAACCCATCGCATCAAGAATTCCCGTTCCCCGGGATTGCCTTTGCAAAGCTGCGAGGCTGCGACAATTGGCATCCAGTCAGAGACATATTGCCGTGCCACGTCATTTTTTTCGCAGAACAACTTCAGATACAACTCTGCCCAGTCCTCTCTCCCACTGAGGCGGAACAGAAGATACGTTCTTGCAGCATCTGCGCTGCCATTGCCTTGGGTGGCGTGAGACCAGTCGATAACGTGAAATTGTCCCTCTTTGTCGATGATAACGTTGCTTGGATTGAAATCTCCGTGACAGATCTTAATGTGATCAGGCATTGCTCCAAGCCGTGTGTGGAGATCGTATCTTGTGGTTGCATCCAACCCGGAAAGGCTGATTTTCCGGTTCATTTTGTCCTTGAGTTTCGTAAGCAAGGGAGAACGTTTGCTCTGAATTTCCTTTTGCAGCAAGACAAATTCTTCCATCAGGCTAGAAATCTGATCCGGGTGTGCCTCCATTTTGGATTGCAGGGTTTCCCCCTCCACAAACTCTGTTACAATCGCCCACTTGCCGTCAATTTTCCGCACTTCCAACAGCTTGGGAATGGGCAGACCGGTTTCCTCTACTCTTGCCTGATTCAGTGCCTCGTTTAAAATATCCGACTTCAGAAAGCCCTTTCCAAAAACTTTTATCCGGGTATTGCCATCCCGATAGCTTGTTTTTTCTTGTTTTTCCAACAATGGTTCCATCTTATGCCCCTCCTTTTGCCGTTCTGCCGTAATATGCATCCAGATAGAGTTCCCGGATTTCCGCAATCAAAGGATATCTGGGATTTGCCCCGGTGCACTGGTCATCAAATGCCTGTTCACTCATTTCATCCAGACTTTGCAGGAAGTCCTCCTCTGCAATGCCATATTCCTGTATGGTGTGGGGAATTCCCACGGTTTCTTTCAACGCCTCAATTTTCTCCAAGAACTTCTCGAAAATTTCCTTTTCCGTGTTGCCATTCACCCCAACTGCCCTTGCACAGTCGCAATATCTGGACAGCGCATTGGGAGAAGCGTACTGAGAGAACGTTCCCATTTTTGTGGGGGCTTCTGCAATATTATACCGCATCACGTGGCAAATCAGAATCGCATTGGCAACCCCATGGGGCAGATGATGAAATGCGCCAAGCTTATGCGCCATAGAGTGACACACCCCTAAAAAGGCATTGGCAAAGGCGATTCCTGCCATGGTGGAGGCATTTGCCATCTTTTCCCGTGCCACAATATCTTTCTCCCCATTTTCATAACAAGCCGGAAGATAGGTGAAAATATTTTTCAGTGCCTGCAAAGCAAGTCCGTCGGTATAATCCGTTGCCATAATTGACGCATACGCCTCTAACGCATGGGTCATGGCATCAATTCCGGAGGCAGCAGTCAGACTCTTAGGCTGAGAAAGCATCAGATCAGTATCCACCACTGCCATATTCGGCAAAAGCTGATAATCTGCCAGAGGATATTTTATCCCGGTTTCTCCATCGGTAATGACTGCAAAGGGAGTAACTTCTGACCCGGTTCCGGAAGAGGTGGGAACAGCAATAAAATACGCTTTCTCCCCCATCTGTGGAAACGTATAGGTGCGCTTGCGGATATCCAGAAACCGCATTGCCATATCTGCAAAATCTACTTCCGGGTGTTCGTACAGTACCCACATAATCTTTGCTGCATCCATTGCAGAACCACCACCAAGGGCAATTACCACATCCGGCTGGAACCGGGTCATTCGCTCTGCCCCAAGCTTTGCACTCTCTAGCGTTGGATCAGGATCTACCTCAGAGAAAATTTCATAAGTGATCCCCATCTGATGCAGCGGTTCGGTGATACAAGCGGTTCTGCCACTTTGAAAGAGAAAACGATCTGTCACAAGAAAAGCACGCTTTCGGTGCAACACTTCCGAGATCTCTCGCAGTGCCAAAGAAAGACAGCCCTTTTTAAAATACACCTTTTCCGGTGTGCGCAGCCACAGCATATTCTCTCTCCTCTCTGCGACAGTTTTGATATTCAATAGATGCTTTACCCCCACATTCTCGGAAACAGAGTTCCCACCCCAAGAACCGCATCCTAAAGTCAGAGAGGGGGCAAGTCCGAAATTGTACAAGTCTCCGATTCCACCATGAGAAGAGGGAGTATTTACCACAATGCGGCAGGTTTTCATCCGCTCAGAAAATTGTCGGAGTTTTTCCGGTTCTTGTACCGTGTCCAGATAAATGGACGAAGTATGCCCATAGCCACCATCCCGAATCAGTTGGTCTGCAAGATCCATTGCCTGTTCAAAGGACGTGCTACGATACATTGCAAGCACCGGAGACAATTTTTCATGAGCGAACTCCTCTTCCAAAGATACAGAAGTCACCTCGCCGATCAATAGTTTCGTGTGTTCTGGCACATCAACCCCGGAAAGTGCTGCAATTTTTACGGCACTCTGTCCCACAATCTTGCTGTTTAAAGAGCCATTGATCAGAATGGTTTTCCGCACCTTGTCCAATTCCTCCTCCCGGAGAAAATAGCAGCCACGCCGTATAAATTCTTGCTTTACCGATTCATACACTGTGGTATCCACAATTACCGACTGTTCCGAGGCGCAAATCATTCCATTGTCAAAGGTTTTCGAGTGAACAATAGAACTTACCGCCAGCACAATATCCGCAGAAGCGTCAATGATCGCCGGTGTGTTTCCTGCCCCTACGCCAAGTGCAGGCTTTCCGCTGGAATATGCCGCATGAACCATTCCCGGACCGCCTGTTGCCAGAATCAGATCCGCAGATTGCATCAAGGTATTTGTCATTTCCAGAGAGGGCACATCAATCCAACCGATAATCTCCTCCGGTGCA
The DNA here is from genome assembly GCA_964465095.1 of uncultured Ruminococcus sp. Taxonomy (GTDB): domain Bacteria; phylum Bacillota; class Clostridia; order Oscillospirales; family Ruminococcaceae; genus Ruminococcus_C. The sequence continues at coordinate 9,685 of CAYXKI010000018.1, read as the reverse complement.
CCAGCCTTGACCGCTGCCTCTAATACAATCTTTGCTGCGGCAATGGTGCTGTTTTTCGCTCTGGGATGAGGCGAAATCAAAATGGCGTTTCTGGTTTTCAGGCAAAGAAGTGCCTTGAAAATCGCCGTAGAAGTGGGATTTGTAGTGGGAATTACCGCAGCCACAACTCCAACCGGTTCTGCAAGCTTTGTAATGCCAAGGGCAGGGTCTTCTTCAACTACGCCACAGGTTTTTGTGTGCGCATAGGCATGGTAAATATACTCTGAGGCATAGTTATTTTTGATCACCTTATCCTCAACAACGCCCATTCCGGTTTCTTCTACTGCAAGCTTTGCAAGAGGCAATCGTGCACGATTGGCAGCCAAAGCGGCTGCCTGAAAAATGCAATCCACCTGTTCCTGAGAAAACGTGGCATACTTTGTCTGTGCACGGCGCACCGCTTCCAATTTGCGTTCCAATGCCGGAACGCTGTCTACCAAAGAATTGTTTTTTTCCATCGTATCTTTCATATCCACACTCCTTTTCTAAAGACAATCGTAATTTCATGAAATCACATGAATTTTCCCTTTTTACGACTGAACCACAAAACTTCCTCTTTTATTATATCACACTTTTGTCGATTTCGTCAATCTTTTTTTCTTTTTCCACATAAAAATTACCACATTTGCAAGC
>CAYXKI010000018.1:0-8913 GCA_964465095.1 uncultured Ruminococcus sp. | reverse complement strand
TCTTATCACAAACTATTTCCTCCTCCGTGCCACAGCAAGGCTTTGTCACAGTCGGCTGACTCTGGTTCGCTGCATTCTCACTGCTGCAATCAGCAGCCTGTTTTCCCTCTTGGTATTTCTCCCACCCCTCCCTTGGGGAATCCAGATGCTTTGCAAGCTTTTCTTTGCTGCCCTTGCAATTACAATGGCATTTGGCGTAGAAAAAGCCATGTGGTTCTGGCAATTGGGCTGTTTTCTCCTCTGCACGTTTCTTTTGGGAGGACTTCTTCTGGCGTTGGACAACAGCCACTTGACAGAACTGACCCTGCTTCGAAACAGTGTCTGCTATCTGGATTTTTCCCTGCCTATCTTGTGTTTATGCACCTGTGGCGCATATTTTTTTCTGCATCTCTGCCAAAGGATTTTCCGGAAACGCCATCCCACTGACAAGCGGTATGAGGTTTTTCTCCGGGTAGGAGGCTGTACGATTTCCATTCCCGGACTGGCAGACAGTGGCAATCGGCTTTGTGACAGCTTTTCCGGGCTTCCGGTGATTGTTTGCAGCGAAAAACAACTTGCGCCAATTCTCCAACAAACCCCAGTGGAAAAGCTTCAAAGCTATCGTCTTCTCCCCTGTACTACCGTCACCGCAAAGGGACTGATTCCCCTGTTCCGACCGGAGGAACTGCACATTCGCAGCCTTTCCCGAAATCAAAGCCGCAAGGTAGATGCTATGGTCGGAATCAGTGGGACGCAATCTGTCGCAATTTTTCATCCGGACATTTATTAAGGAGGCGTTTTATGCAATCTCTTTTTCAAAAGCTAGAATCCTTGTTAAAACCTCTATGGCACTATTTCTCCTCCCCCTGTCGCATCGACTATATCAGTGGCACAGACACCCTGCCTCCACCCCTCTCCAAAGAAGAGGAAAAAACAGTTTTTGCTGCGCTGAAAGAAAACGATCCCAGTGCCAGAGAGACCCTCATTGTCCACAATCTCCGGCTTGTGGTGTACATTGCAAAACGGTTTGAATCCTCCGGGCTGCCTTTGGATGATTTGATTTCCATCGGAACAATCGGACTCATTAAGGCGGTGGAAACCTTTTGCCCGGAAAAGAAAATCAAGCTTGCCACCTATGCCAGTCGCTGCATTGAGAATGAAATCCTGATGGTGCTGAGAAAGAATCAATCCCGTCTGGAGATTTCCATTGACGAACCCCTTAGTGCGGACTGGGACGGAAACGAACTCTTATTATCGGACATTCTGGGGACAGAGGACGATGTGGTCTCCAGGGAGATTGAATCTCAGGCAGAACGGGAAATGCTTCGCCATGCGGTGTCTGAACTTGGATCACGGGAACAGGAGATTATGACCTTGCGCTTCGGGCTTTCCGGTGGCAAAGAACGCACCCAGAAAGAAGTTGCAGAGACCATCGGCATCTCTCAGTCCTATATTTCACGGTTGGAAAAGAAAATCATCCGCAAACTCAAAGCAAAACTAGAAGCTGCCGACAAGCCCTTTTCGATGCAGCCCATAGAACAATAACACGAAAAGCCCCGAAGGAACATTCATTCCTCCGAGGCTTTTTCTATGCAACACATTCCCAATTACTTAGGGAAAATATTATCTCTTATTCTGTTTCCGGCAGGGACTTCAGCAGTGCTACCAGGAACTTCATCAAAACAACTGCGTCACTCTGGTTTACTTCGCCATCGGCATTGCAGTCTGCATTCTGCTTCTGGTACTGGTTCAGATCAACCGCACCGGCAGCCGCCTTATTCAGAACAACCGCATCCGTCAGGTCTACACTACCATCCATGTTTACGTCACCATACAGAAGCTTGAAATCAACTTTGCTGGTTGTGGTAGTCTTGGTAGAAGTTGTGGTCTTTGAGGTTGTTGTGGTTGTCTTATCGCCACTTGTGGTGGTTACAGCAGTCGTAGTACCACCTGTTACTGTAACAGTGATCTCCTCTGTCTGTCCATCAGGAGCAGTAACGGTTACAACCGTTTCGCCCTCTGCAACACCGGTAATGGTAATGGTGCTGCCATCAATTGTTGCAGTTGCAACGCTAGGATCTGCAGAAGAAACTTCGCAATCTTCCAGATTTACGGACAGTTCTTCGGTTTCGCCAACAGCAACTTCAACAACATTTCCGTCTACGCTCAGCTTATCCGCAACAACGTTTACGGTAACTTCCGCAGTCTGACCACCCGGTGTGGTAACAGTCAGCGTTGCTGTACCAACATTTGCACCGTGGATAGAAATGTCTGTGCCATCCATTTTACCGGTTGCAATCTGTCTGTTGGAAGAGGTTACTGCGCAGCCCTCTACGTTGACAGAGATTGTCTCGTCGCCACCCAGCGGTACGTCGATCTCATCTACTACAGAGAGTTCATCCTCAAACTTCGAGGTCTTTGCGCTGTTGTTGGTGTCATCTGCTGCATAGTAAACAGTTACATTGCTCAAAGTATAAGTTTTAGAAGTGGTTTCGCCCAGATTTGCATACCATACGCCCATGCTCAGGCTGCTGCCCTCTTCTTCTGCATTGACATTGTTCCATGCGCTCTTTGCACTGCCGCTTGCAGTATCGGTTGTGATACCCTCTGCAACAGACGGCGGAATGATCCACATATAGGTGTAGGTCTTTGTTCCGGTCGGAGCGGTGTAAGGTGCAACTTCAATAGAATCATCGCTTGCATCCGGACGGCTGTCTACTGTGGACTTCTCCCAATACAGCAGAACCGGGTGAGAAACCTGTGCGCCACTGTCGCTTACGAAAATATCATCCGTCTGAAGCCAGTTATCCTCCAGACCCAGCTTCTCCAGAACGCTTGTGCCTGCGCCAACCTGTACCTGGTTTGCATCTTCACTCGTCGTTACATCAAACTGAACGGCATAAACATCCGCAGTCTTCTCATAACTCATGTTGAAGTCTGCATAAGGAATCTTTGTTGCAGTACCAACAGAGTTAGAACCTGCATTCTTTACAGTTGCTGTACCGGAATATGGGAAGGAAATTGTCTCCTCATAGGTCAGGGTTGCGTCTACGATAGTAGCGCTCTCAAATGTGCCCTCTACCAGTTCTGCATACCAAAGCTGGAAGGAAATCTGGTCAGTGGGCTTTGTGGTAACACAGTCTACAACCTGTTCCGGAATATCCCATGTTACGGTAACATAGCCGCCGACTTCCTGCTTTGCAAGATCGGAGCCGCCGCCGACTTCAAAGTCGCCTTCGCCATTGCCCCAAACGACACCAGCAGCTTCGCACTCCTGGATGACGTTACCACCGGCATCATTGTACCAGTAACCTGCGTTAGGATCGGTCTTTACGCCAGCCAGCATCTTTGCATACTCTGTATCTGCAAGGCTCTTATACGCAACGTTCAGACCACCGCCGTACTTGATACGGCTCAGGCTTGCACTGGAATCATCCAGTTTCAGTGTAACGCTCAAGGACTTAGGCTTTGCATTGGTTGCAACAGTCTGACCCGGCAGGAAGTTAAAGTCCTGATAGGTGAACTTATGGCTGTTCAGGGGCATTCCTGCCTCACGAATTGCAGACTCAGAGTTCAGAGTCTGACCGCCATTGGATTCTGCGAATTCCTCAGAAGTGTAGTACTCTTCGCTTGCATTATCGCCGATTGCCAGTTCATAGCTTAAATCGTCGATTTTCAGGGAGTTCAGGGTAGTAACCGTGCAAGTATCCCCGTTTGTCTCTACAGAATAGCTGTCGCTGTTTCCGTTAATGCTGGAATAGTACCAACCACCGGTGTTTTCTGCGCCACCCTCAAGTTCTACATAATTTACCCAATCCGGTGCCTCGCCATTGCTGGTATCAGTGGTACCGTTTACGGTAATGGAAACCAACTCAATGGAAGCGTCCTGGGTTCTTGTGGACTGATCCTCTTCGTCAATCAGTCCGGTATAGCAGTTCTGGAACTGGAATTTTCCGGTCAGGTCTGCATAGGAAGGAATAGAAACCACAACAGAGAACTCACTTGCATAAGGCGTGCACTTGATTGCCTCATTGTCAGAAGTTGTGGAATTGGTATCCCACCAATAGTCGTGAGACTTATCCGCAGAAATACCGAAATAGTAAGAGAAGTCCGTTACCATCTGTTCTGCTTTCAGATTGAACTGCAAGGTGGTCACGCTGGAAGTTCCAAGGAGATCTTCCGGAGAAGTCCCGGAGGTATCTGTGAAAGAAGTCCACTCATCTGTTGCAGCCTTACATAGGTAAGTGCAGCTTTCCTCGTTGGTAGGATGATCCGGGTCTTCCGCATTGCTGATGGAGGTCTCCAGGGTCTTGCCGATTGTAACAACTTTACTGCTAGCCGCCAGAACCAGACTGCTGCTGCTGACGCAGACTGCAACGGAACTTGCCGCCATAACAGCGCTTACAAGCAGAGCACGTGCTCTCTTATAGAAACTTTTGCTCATAACATCGCTCCTTTGGGGATTGTTTGGATGGCATCGCACAGAATCTGTGCCACACCGCTTATGAATAGGATTCGTATAGAAAAGCGGCATCCACGGTCGCCGAGCACCGCTATTCTTTATTTAAGCTTAAAAAATGATACATTCACTTTTCCGCTATATCTTTATTATAGCATAAATCCCCGAAATGTAAATGTATAAATTATTAACAAACAGAATTAGTGTCACAATTTTTCGTATTCCGATTTGTGCAACTTGCACAGTTCTACGGTGAAACTCCGTAAAAAACACGCAAAAATCGAATGCAAAACGTATTTTTGTCAACAAGAAAATGATTCGATATAAATGATGTGTGTACAATTCAATTGGTGATTTCAGCGGAAATCCTCGTGATTTTTCGGCAAAAAAGAAATACACCTCTCGAACAAATAAGCGATTTTTGGAAAACCGACTCATAGGATTCCTCGAAAGGTGTATCTATACAATTTCTAGTTTATGTTGTTGTCGGAAGATTATGGAGACACCACACAAAGAACATCTGGCGATTTTGCACGGTGTCGCCTTATGTCATCTCGTCAGAAGTGACTGCGCTTTCCCCTTGTACTGCCACACGATAATCTCCCACTGCCCAGACGTTGTTGTATTTTGCACAGGAAATCGTGGGGGTATAGTTAAAGGTGATCTTGTCGCCGTCCACTGCCCCTGCCTGCACAGTATAACTCAAAAGGTCTACATTTGCGGTAATATCGCTTGCGTCCAGTTCGTCCATAATCTCCTCCGGACCGATCATGCTTACCACCATCTGCTGGGTCAGCACCGTAAAGTCGTAAGATGCCGGGGCGTTAATGACACCGATATCCGAGAGGACAAAGTCTTTTTTCACAAGCCCTGTGGAATCCAACGTCAGCGTAACGGTGCTGAATCCGGATTGGTTGACATATTCCTCCGGCATATCCACCACAAAGTCATTGGAGTAATCAAGGTCAATATCCCGAAGGGAAATAGAACCGATGTTGAAATCTGTCATACTATCCAGAGAAGTATTGGGAGCTGCAAGAGTAATCTGGCTTTCCGACAGGGAGAGATTCAGAGAATCCAGATCGAAATTTGCCGGGGCGTTGGTAATCTGATAGGAGATATCCAAGGTTTTCTGGTACAGAACCGGCACTTCGATGGAGAATTTTGCGGTATCATAGGTAAAGTCCGAATCATCCACAAGGCTGCCTGCCTCATTATAGAACAGGAGTTTGTCGGTTGTCAGAACCTTTGAGGTGCTGAGTTGTTCCTGCTGTTCCGTTTCTGCCACGCAATAGGCAACCTGACTGAGTTGTTGTTGCGGACCGGTGACCTCGATCACTTCCGGAGAAGCAGCAAAGTTTTCTTCATCCAATACGCACCCCTCTGCATAGGTCACATTGGGGGCAGATGCACGGACCTCAAAGGTGCAGGTGTCCATTTTATCAAAAGTTACGTTGACCTGAGAGGGAGTCACGGACTTGACCGTAAACTCGATATCTTTTTCCTGACTGGTGACGGAAATGGAAAGGGTCTTTGTTCCGGCAGTGGTTACCGAATCCACAACCGCAGTGGCAACCAGATTGTCTGCATCCAGATTACCGACTTTTGAGCGATTTCCCTCAATCTGCACTGTGACTTCTTCCACATCATAGTCAATGACACTAAGACCGTTTTCTTCCGCAGAAGTGCCGGCAATTTCCACCGTCAAGGGAATATGAGAAATCGTCCGTGGAGTTGTAGGATAAATCGCAATGGAAATCACAAACCAGACCACAATTGCAATAATCAAAGAAGCAATCATCATTGCCGGACGGCTCTCAAAAAATCGTTGTCCCCATTGTCCCATTCCTGTGGAATGCTTGGATTTATTCCGATCGGTCGTCTGTCCGCTTTGGATATGTTCCTTCCGAAACTTCGCCATGTTCCTGCTCCTTTCGCTTTTTTCCACGCTTCACAAAAGGAAGCCGTTTTGCAACCTTATCAATGGTAGATTCCACATTGACCGTGATAATCCGGTTTACCAGAAGCGTATGGAGGTTTTCTCTTGTAAAGCCACTTTTCAGCACGCCATTTTCCGCAACAGAAATTGCGCCGGTTTCCTCGGAGACCACAATAACAATTGCATCAGAGTTTTCGCTCATTCCGATGGCAGCCCGGTGTCTGGAACCCAGACGCTTATTGATGCGTTCCTCTTTTTGCGGCTTCGGCAAAAAGCACGCTGCTGCAAGGATTTTTCCATCCCGGACAATCACCGCACCATCATGGAGAGGGGTCTTATTGAAGAAGATATTTCCAAGAAGTTCTTTGCTTGGAACAGCATCCAGAATCGTTCCGTTATCAATCTGTTCCCCAAGCCGTGTCTGTCGTTCTACCACAATCAGTGCCCCGGTAGAGGTTGCGGACAATTCCACACAAGCGTCACAGATTACGTCAATGGCATGATTCCATGCAGTTTCTTCCGTGTTCGCCCCACCGGTAAAACGCAGTCCAAGTTTCGTATACCCGGCTTTTTCCAGTGTCCGTCTGAGTTCCGGTTGGAACAGGACAATCAAGGCAATCATTCCGATATTCAAGGTTTCCGACAACAAGTAAGAAATCGCTTTCATATCCATCCAGGCGGAGATGGCATAGACCACAATCAGGAGAAAGATTCCCTTAATGAGCTGACCGGCACGAGTTTCCCGGATCAGTTTCATAATGACATAGACCACATAGGAAAGCACAAGAATATCCAGAATATCAATCGGTTCTGCGGTTTTGATGACACTAAACAGCATCTCAAGTATATCGTTCCAATGCATGTGCATTCCCCTCTTTCGCTTTCAACAGTCCTTTATGTACAGAGAGTGAAACACGCACTCTCTTCTTCTATTGTAACATATTGCTGGATTTTTTCAATAGGTTTTCGTAAATTTTCATGTGATTGACATATTTTTTCCGGCAACAGGCTGCACATCTTAAATCGTTGCACAGTATTGCCGAAGTGCATCCACCAGTCCATAAACCCCACTCTCTCGGCTAAAAGCAGAGGGGGCAAAGCGGATGGTTCCGTTTTCTGTTCCGAGTTTCTCATGGGCTAAGGGAGCACAGTGCAATCCTGCACGGAGGCAAAAGCCCTTGCTTGCCAGATAGGCTGCCACAGTTTCTGAGGGAACAGATCCTACGGTAAAGGACACAATGGGCACATAGGAAACACCCGGTTCCCGGTACACGGTAATTTCCGGAATCTCTGCCACAAGGCGACAAAACAGGGCACAAAGTGCGCTTTCCCGACGGAAAAGGGTTTGCACCCCTTGTTGCCGGACGAAGTGAATCCCGGCTTGCAAAGAGGCTGCGCCAATGACGTTCAACGTTCCGCACTCCAGACGATCCGGCAAGAACTCCGGCTGCCAAGGGCTTCTGGAATTGCTTCCTGTGCCACCTTGCATCAAAGGCTGTATGGGAAACGTACAATCGGTTACCAGAACGCCTGTTCCGGTAATGCCATACAAGCCCTTATGTCCGGCAGTACAGAGAATGTTGATATGATCCTGTTCCAGAGACACCGGCAAAAGTCCAACGCCCTGTGCCCCGTCTGCAACAAAGCAGATCCCATGTTTCTTACAAAGTGCACCGATTTTCCCATAGGGCAGAATCTGTCCGGTGACATTGCTTGCAATGGTACAGAAAATCGCTTTCGTATTGGGACGGATTGCCGCCTCCATACGTTCTAAAGTCACCCTGTCTTCCGGATGGGTTTTCACCATGGTATAGGAGAGTTTCCCCGATTTCGAAAGTGCCATTACCGGGCGATAGACGGCGTTGTGTTCCAGATCGCTGAAAATCACATGATCTCCGGGTTGTACAATCCCTTGAATTGCCAGATTCAATCCATGGGTACAGTTCATGGTAAAAATCGTATTTTCCACCTTTGCTCCGAGAAAGTCTGCAACAGTTTCCCGGGAGCGATACACCATCTCTGCGGTGCGCTGTGCAAGCTGATGTCCCCCACGTCCTGCGTTTCCGTACCGTGCAACGGCTTCGGAGACAGCCTGTCGCACCACAAGGGGCTTTGGATAGGTGGTGGCTGCGTTATCAAAGTTCACCATCACAAAATATCACGGCTTTCCTGAAGCCATTGCACCGCAATGCCCTCTTTTTGCAGAATATCCGAAACCCGGTGACAGTCCCCGTGTACCAACACAAGAAATCCGCAGCCCTCTTTTCCAAGGCGTTCCTGTCGCTGTATTTCACTGGAAAAGCCATAACGCTGTAGAATCCGGCGTGCCTGATTGGCGTGAGTATAAGAATGCATTGCTGCCTTGCATCCGGACATGCTCTCTCACCTCTTCCCGATTTTACATAGGATAAGATACGATATGAAACGTATCTTCTATTTACTATATGCATGGGAATTGTGAGGCGTGTGTCGGTTTTTTTCTTAAGGCAACACCGCACAAGACCCAGCGTCAGATGCGCCGTCAGATTTTTTGTCA
>CAYXKI010000017.1:0-16278 GCA_964465095.1 uncultured Ruminococcus sp. | reverse complement strand
ATAAATTCTTGAAGGTTTCTGATTGGGGTTGCAACCGTATTTTAACTGCATTTCACTAGACATGGGAGTCCCTCCTTACTGGTTCTTGTTGCAAATTCTTGTTTGGGTTTCCTTGGTTTTCAGATCAATATAACGAACAAAAAGAGAAACCTTATTTTCCGGATTCAGGCTATTCCAGATAAGCGCTGTAAATGCGTCAATGTCACCGGAAATCGCAATCTTCTGTGGCTCGCCGGAAAAACTCGGCAGCGGATTTCCATCGCCTTCATAGGTGTGGATAAAGTGTCCTACACCGGCAAGAGGATTGGAATAAGAAAAAGTATATCTCTGACAGGAGGAAGGATCTCCATCCGCACTCTTCAGAATGGACATTGCATAAGAAAAGCCATTGTTTGTCTGATCAATCAGACCGGAAATACGAGGGGTAAAATTCGGTGCATCCGGCTCAAACTCCCGTGTACGCAGGGATTCCTCAAAGGTTTTGCCTGCCTGCATCAGATCGTATACCGTATCTGTCTGATCCCCATTTGTTACAATGGTGTAATCTCCAAGCACACGTACCGGTGCATAAATAATCAGACTCGGATCTACCATCTTGGATGGATCAAATGCCTGAGTGCGAATTCCTACGCCATCTTCCACGAAAACACGATTCCGGCTGTTTTCGCTTCTACCCATGATAAAATAGGCAGAAACTGCATAATTTCCATCCTCTGAACGACCAAGAACAATTCCTCTGCCCGGATAGGAATTTTGCTGTAATTCCTGTTGTAATGATGCTGTTTTCATATTTTTCCTCCTGCAAAAAATCATGCTATGCTATTATTTGTACCGTTTTCTCGTTTACACGTAATCTGCCTTCGCAGAACAAAGCCACAGCTTCCGGAAGAATCTTCCACTCTGCTTCTTCCATGACACGACGCTGTAACGTTTCCGGCGTATCCTGTGGCTGAACTGCAACAGGCTTTTGCAAAATAATCGGTCCTTCATCTGCATCTTCATTGACAAAGTGTACCGTAGCACCGGTGTATTTTACGCCACGCTCCAGCACTGCCTCGTGAACACGCAACCCATAATATCCGACACCACAAAAAGACGGGATCAGGGATGGATGCACGTTAATAATCTGATTCCGATAAGAACGGATGATGCTTTTATCCAGAATTGTCATAAATCCAGCCAGAACAATCAAATCTGCATACTCCTGGAACAATGCCTCCAGAAGCACTCTTGAATACTGCTCTTTGGATGAGAAATCCTTTGGCGAGATGATACGGGTACTGATATTGTTTTCCTTTGCACGTACCAGTGCATAAGCATCCGGATTTGAGGAGATGACACAAGTAATCTGTCCTCCCGGAATCTGTCCCCGGTTTTGTGCATCAATCAAAGCTTGCAGATTTGTCCCGCCACCGGAAACCAATACTACGATATTTTTCATTTTCTGCTTCGCCTCTTTCCTTTATTTCAGGATAACGCCTTCGTCAGATTCTACCAATTCACCCAGAACATATGCGCTCTCTCCGGCAGCATCCAGAATCCGCAGTGCCTTGTCTGCATCCTCCTGTGCCACGCTCACCATCATGCCAACGCCCATGTTAAAGGTGTTGAACATGTCATGTTCCGGAATTTTTCCTGTCTTTGCGATCAAATCGAAAATCGGCAGAACCTGAACATCATTTTTGTTAATCTTTGCGGCAAGACCTTTTTTCAACGCTCTCGGAATGTTCTCATAGAATCCGCCACCGGTAATGTGTGCGATAGACTTTGGTGTCACTTCCTGAAGCAGCGCCTGAATGGCATTGACGTAAATCTTTGTCGGTGTCAGCAGTGCTTCCCCAAGTGTTGTGCCCAAGTCAGAGAAATGTCTTGCAAGATTCTGGCTGTTTACAGTAAACACCTTCCGGATCAGAGAATAACCATTGGAGTGTACGCCACTGGACTGCAATGCAATCAGGACATCTCCCGGCTTCTGGGTTTCCATGTTCAGGATCTTGCTTCGGTCAACAACGCCAACTGCAAAACCGGCAACATCATACTCATCTTCCGGATAGAATCCGGGCATTTCTGCTGTTTCACCGCCAACCAGTGCACAGCCTGCCTGTACGCAGCCCTCTGCAACACCAGAGACAATATCTGCAACCTTTTCCGGAACGTTCTTTCCAAGTGCAATATAATCCAGGAAAAATTGCGGCTTTGCACCACAGCAAATAATATCATTGACGCACATTGCCACACAGTCAATGCCGATTGTATTATGCTTGTCCATCAAAAAAGCAATCTTCAGTTTTGTACCGACACCATCTGTTCCGGAAACCAGTACCGGCTGCTGCATTCCAGCAATATCCAGTGCATACAGACCGCCGAAGCCGCCAATATCTGTCAGGACATTCTCTGTCATTGTTCTGGCAATATGAGACTTCATCAGAGAAACTGCCTTGTATCCGGCAGTGACATCTACGCCAGCCTTTTTATAGCTTTCAGAATAGCTTTCCATATGTTCTTAACCCTCCATCGGTCTTCCGGCAACACAGACACTTCTGTGCAGCCCTCGTTTTTTTCAGAGAACGCCTATGTGTCTTATTCCCCGATTTTCTTCTCAAATTTATCCTTTGGCATTTCCTTTGGTACCTCGATGGGATACTCCCCGGTAAAACATGCGGTACAGAAACCGGCAGATTCTGTCATATCCTCTGTGGTTAACGACTGTACCCCCGAAACACTCAGGTAGCCAAGTGTATCTGCACCAATATGCTTACAAATTTCAGGAATTGTCATCTGACATGCAATCAGATTGTCTTTGCTGTCAATATCTGTTCCAAAGTAACAGGGATTGGTGAAAGGCGGACAAGAAATACGCATATGCACTTCTTTTGCCCCGGCTTCTCGCAACAAGCTGACAATTCGTTGACAGGTTGTTCCACGAACAATACTATCGTCAACCAGAATGATCCGCTTTCCCTCTACAACGCTTCTTACAACATTCAATTTGATTCTGACAGAATTGGTTCGCATCTTCTGGGACGGTTGAATAAACGTTCTTCCCACATAACGGTTTTTGATAAACCCAACCTCATAGGGAATCCCAGATGCCTGTGACAGTCCAAGGGCTGCATCCAGACCGCTATCCGGAACGCCAATGACAACATCTGCATCCACCGGATGTTCCTTCCAGAGCAGCTTTCCGGCACGAAGCCGTGCATCATGCACGCAGCAGCCATTGATTACCGAGTCCGGTCTTGCAAAATAAACGTATTCAAACACGCAAAGCGAGGGCTTCTGTCCGCAATGGGTACGAATAGAGCGAATTGACGTTCCGTCTACAATGACAATTTCCCCGGGATCTAACTCTCTGTCAAAGGTAGCATCTACGCTATCCAGTGCACAAGTCTCAGAGGCAAAAACCACGCTGCCATCTTTGCAATGTCCCATACAAAGGGGACGAAATCCGTTTGGATCTCTTGCAGCAATCAATTTCTTTGGTGACATGACCACAAGGGAATATGCGCCCCGTAAGTCATACATGGCATACTCAACCGCTTCTTCAATAGAAGCCCGTTTCAGACGCTGTTCTGTAACAGCATAGGAAATAACCTCGGTGTCGTTTGTGGTGTGAAAAATTGCACCCCGGAGTTCATATTTTTTTCGAAGCGCATGAGCATTTACCAGATTTCCGTTATGGGCAATGGACATCGGTCCTTTTACATGGCGCACCACAATCGGCTGTGCATTGGAGCGGCTTGGCTTTCCTGTGGTAGAATACCGCACATGCCCGATGGAGATGTTCCCATGTCCCAGCTTGTCGATCTGATCCCGCTGAAACACCTCCGGCACAAGTCCAAGATCCTTATGGTGCGAGAACACACCACGGTCATTGACTACAATACCACAACTCTCCTGTCCTCTGTGCTGTAACGCATACAAGGCAGCATATGTCATAGATGCCACATCTGTTGTTGTAGACGCATAAACCCCGAACACGCCGCATTCTTCATGCAGTCCTGTCATCAATTCAATCATTCCCTTCCGTTCCAACAATAGGAACAAAGCTGACATTCCGGCTTTCCAACTGCTCGGATTGTACCCTCCAGTGACTGGAATTCCAATGAAGTAAGCTTCAGTCTCCGACAGATTTCATCACGCAATAGTTTTCCACGCTTTGTGTTGGAATCGCTGTACTCGTCAATATACTGTACGCCGGCAGATCCCTCCTGCTCCTGAATAATCTGTCTTGCGATCAGTTCCAGTTCAGAAGTACTTCTGGAGAAGTTCAGATATTTGCAGCCATACATAATCGGTGGGCAGGCAGAACGCATATGCACTTCCTTTGCACCATTTTCATAGAGAAACTCCACCGTTTCCCGCATTTGTGTGCCACGGACAATACTATCATCCACAAACAAAAGCTTCTTTCCACGGATCAATTCCGGAACCGGAATCAGCTTCATCTTTGCGACCTTGTTCCGCATAGACTGATTTGCCGGCATAAAGCTTCGTGGCCAAGTTGGTGTGTATTTAATGAAAGGTCTTGCAAAGGGGATACCGCTTTTGTTTGCATATCCCACAGCATGGGGAATCCCGGAATCCGGAATGCCACAGACATAGTCCACATCCGGCAGCTTTCCGTTTTTCATATCTGTTTCCGCCATGATCTCCCCGTTTTTGGTTCGCATCACTTCCACGTTTACGCCCTCATAACAGGCAGTGGGATAGCCATAGTAAGTCCAGAGAAACGTACAGATTTTCATCTGATCTGTTCCCTCTGCAAGAATTTCATATCCATCCTTTGTCAGCTTCAGAATTTCCCCGGCTTTCAACTCGTGACAAGTTTCATAACCAAGCTTCTGATATGCAAAGGACTCAAAAGAAAAGCAATAGCCATCTTCTCGTTTGCCAATGAGAATTGGCAGACGACCCATTTTATCCCGGGCACAGATAATGCTGTCCTCTGTCATAATTGCAAGGGACATTGTGCCCTCAATCTGTTCCTGTGCATAGCGAATTCCCTCTACAAAGCTTGGCTTCTGTGCAATCAGTGCTGCAATCAAGCCACCGGAATTCAGCTTTCCGCTGCTCATGGTCTCGAAATTTGCACAGCCTTGTTCCAGAAGCGACTCTGTCAATGCCTTGGCATTCTGAATAATTCCAATGGAACAAATTGCATAAAGCCCAAGCTTTGAGCGAACCATAATCGGCTGTGGATCGGTATCACTGATACAACCGATACAGATATTGCCACGCATTTCGTCAACATCTTTTTCCAGTTTTGTACGAAATGGAGAATTCTCAATGCTGTGAATATGACGCTGAAAGCCAAGTTCCTTGGAAAAGGAAGTCATACCGCCACGTCTTGTTCCCAGATGAGAATGATAATCCGTTCCGAAAAAGACATCGGAAATGCAATCCTTTGCAGATACCGCACCAAAAAATCCACCCATGACTTACGCTCCGAAAATACGCTTCATAACTTCCTGATAAGCTTCTTCTGTACCGCCAAGATCTCTACGGAAACGATCCTTGTCCAGCTTTTCGTTGGTCTTAACGTCCCACAGGCGGCAAGTATCCGGAGAAATCTCATCTGCCAGAATAATCGTACCATCTGCCAGTCTGCCGAACTCGATCTTGAAGTCAATCAGACGAATGCCGATTCCCAAGAAGAATTCCTTCAGCACTTCATTTACCTTCCGGGTATAAGCCTTAATGGTGTCAATCTCACTCTGTGTTGCAAGACCCAGTGCCAGTGCATAATCATCATTGATAAAGGGGTCGTTCAGTTCATCGCACTTATAGCTGAACTCTACGATCGGGCACAATAACTGCTTGCCCTCTTCTACGCCCATACGCTTGGAAAAGCTTCCTGCTGCAACATTGCGGACAATTACTTCCAGCGGTACAATGGAAACCTTCTTTACAGCAGTTTCTCTGTCGCTGATTTCCTCTACCAGATGGGTCGGTACGCCGGACTTTTCCAGTTCTTTCATGATGTAATTGGACATCCGGTTATTGATAACGCCCTTTCCAACAATTGTTCCCTTCTTTTCGCCGTTGAATGCAGTTGCATCGTCTTTATAGTCAACAACCACTACTTCCGGATTCTCTGTTGCGTAAACTTTCTTTGCCTTACCCTCGTACAGTTGTTCAACCTTTTTCCATTCAGCCATTTTCTTTTCCTCCAATAAATTTGTTTTCGTTTTCCATGCTGCCCGATAACGCTCGGACAACACACTTTTCCTCTTTATCGTAAGGCGACACCGCACAAAGAACATCTGGCAATTTTGTACGGTGTTGCTGTAAACTCAGCAATTGGTATATTCTGCTGAGATTTTTGCGTCTTTTTCCTTGACACCGTTTTCCATGTCAACTTTCATCTGCTCCAGCTTTGCATCCAGTTCCGGATCAGAAAGTGCCAGAATCTGTGCTGCCAGAATTGCTGCATTTGCTGCGCCATCAATTGCAACGGTTGCCACCGGAATTCCCTTTGGCATTTGTACTGTTGCAAGCAAAGCGTCCAAGCCGTCCAATGTAGAGGCTTTGATTGGAATGCCAATCACCGGAAGTGTTGTATGCGCCGCCAGAACGCCCCCAAGATGGGCTGCTTTCCCGGCAGCGGAAAGAATGACACCAAATCCGTTCTTCTTTGCATCAGAAGCAAATTGTGCTGCCAGTGTGGGGGTACGATGTGCAGACATCACGTGCACCTCATAGGGAATCCCGAACCGATTCAGTTCCTCCAATGCACCCTTGACCACCGGCAGATCACTGTCACTGCCCATAATTACTGCTACTTTTTTTGACATACCTATTCCTCCTACATCAAGAGAATTCTATGCGATATCATCAGCCGATCTGTGCGGCTGTTATCACCCATGTTTCCGGTGCTTCCTGTGTCAGTTCCACAGACAAGGTCTTTTGTTGAACATTGTCTGCATCAACATGAACCGACAGGGAAATATGACAGTTCAGAACCGGATTTCCATCGCTGTCTGTTCCTGTAGTAATATATAGTGTATCTCCCACCCCACGAATGCGTTTCAGGGTAAGGGAAGATTCCAGATTTTCCAGAGACTCCACAGATACAACCTGATCCAGATTCGAAAAAGACTGGGTACGTACCATCTGTACAAACTGTAGCAGAGTATCTGCGACATCAGACCAAGTCGTGGGAGAACATTCTGTTAGACTCCCTCTACTCCACTCCAGAGAAAAAGAAAAACTTCTGGCACTCCGGGAAATATCCGCCTTTTCCAGCACCATTTGTGCATCCTCCAAAGAGAAAGAAAAGGTATCCTCCCCTTTGATCAGAGAAAGCTGCTGATTTTCCCAGATAAAGTCATCCCAGACTGCTGCGTCAATTGCCCGGAAGCCGGCATCGTAAACCACAATCTGACCGGAATCCGCAAAGACCGCCAGATAAAAGTCCGGCGTTAAGGCGTAAACCTCAGAGTAGACAAACGGGGCAATTACGTTTCCGTCAAGATCCAACACCCCAAGTCGCAGCCCCTCTGCCGTGTCTTTTCCGGCAGAAAGATACTCTGATCCGATAAAATGAAGCTGTTCCCACACCGGGGCAATTCTTGTATTCCCGGCAGCATCGTCTACGCCATAAAGTCCCTCATCGCTCTGGACAATCTCGTTTCCATCGGCATTTACTGTACCATCAGAAACCTCTGTCTGCACAGCAGCGGACTGTCTGGAGATATCCATGGAAAAGCTTACCGTTGCCAGAATCAGCAGAAGCAATACAATTGCTAAGATAGATACCACAATTTTGGTATGTTTATTCATGCCGACGCTCCTGCAAGTTATTCAGATTGTGCTCTGACATCTTTTTCTGTTTCCGATACCAGATAAATCGGACGACGCTTTGTCTCCAGATAGGTCTTTGCCAGATACTGCCCGGTGATTCCCATGCAAAACAGTTCCAGACCACCCATCAAGAAAATCGCACAGATCAGCGTTGCAAAGCCCTGTACCGGATCGCCCAGAATCAGCTTTTTGATAATGATAATGATAATCATAATAAAAGCAACCAGACAGCTTACCACACCAAGCACAGAAGAAATCGTCAGCGGTGCGGTAGAAAAGGCAAAAAAGCCCTCTAACGCATAGCGGAATAATTTCCAGAAAGACCAAGTACTTGTTCCGGCAGCACGTTCTACATTCTCATAGGGAATATATTTTGTCCGGAATCCGACCCAACTGAAAATTCCCTTGGAAAACCGATTGTATTCTTTCATTGACAGAATGGAATCCACCATCTGTCTTGTCATAAAGCGGAAATCCTGTGCACCGTCCACAATCTCCGTCTGAGAGATCTTGTTGATGATCTTATAAAACTTCCGGGAGAACCAGGACAAAAGCTTGGGTTCTCCTTTTCGACTGATTCGTCTTGTGCTGGCACAATCACATTCCCCACTCAGTACATAATTGTACATCTGTGGCAAGAAAGAGGGGGGATGCTGTAAATCTGCGTCCATAATGACAACATAATCCCCGGTGGAATTTTCCATTCCGGCATACATACCTGCTTCTTTTCCAAAATTTCTGGAAAAAGAGATATAACGAACCCGTGCATCCTGTTTTGCCAAATCACGCAACTGCATCAGGGTATTATCTCTTGAACCATCATTGATAAACAGAAGTTCAAAGTCTGTATCCGGATGTTCTTCTTTGATTTGCGCCATAACTTTCTGAATTTCAGTATAAAAAAGTGGTAGCACCTCCTGCTCATTGTAGCAGGGTACCACAATGGAGATTTTCTTCATATGTTTCCTTCCGTTCTGTGGCAAGTTTCTACTACGCCATGCAATCCTACACGATTGATTTCTGTACAAAGGCGCATGACACGCCTCATTTATTATAGCATGTTTTTCTACGGTTTACAAGAGGTAAAGCGGAATATTCTTTTCAATTTTCAAAAAAATGTGTGAATAAAGTGATTTCACTGCCCCATTCTCTTTGTTTTCTGATTCTGCAAAAATTCAGACAGGCACTTTTTATAGTTTTCAGAGCGATGTGGCATCTGCGAAACCAACTGTATGAGTTCCTCCGGTTCTACCAACTTTAGCGCCTGCACTTCGGATTCCTGCATGACGCAATCGGTAAGCTGAAAAGCTTCCTGTATATACCACACGTCATGATAGCAATGATTTCTCACATCCCGAAAGAGAAACTGAAACTTTTCCTTTGGCAAACAGAGCCCAATCTCCTCCTGTGCTTCTCGCTGGGCAGCCTCCAGGCTGTTCTCTCCTGCATCTACTGCACCGGCAGTAATGTCCCATTGTCCCGGACGGGTTGGCTTTGTATCAGAACGCTGCTGAATCAGATAGCGGTGTTCCATATCCTCCAGAATCACATGGGTGCAGAGAAAAAACTTTCCATCCGGCAATTGCGTGCCCCGTGGTGCAACAGCCCCGGTTTTCTTTCCCTTTGCATCATAAACATCCAACAGTTCCATAAAGGCTCCTTTCAGCAATACCATACTTAAATTTTGTAAATATAGTTTTCCTTTCGTGGTGCAGCCGGTGGAATTGGCTTTGCAGGATAGCCCAGAACACAATGTCCGATTCCCTCATACTCCCCTACAATTCCAAGAGATTGCAACAGGGCTTTCCCCTCTTCGGTCTGGAATTCTTCCTTTGCACGATGAATCCAACAGCTTGCTACGCCCAATGCCTCCGCAGCCAACATCAAGTTCCCCATAACGAGGCTTCCATCATAGAGATAGGTTGGGTACTGTTTGTCTGCCAATACAATCAAAACAACCGGTGCACCATAAAACGGGTCAAAAGAAGAATCTTTCCCCATAATCTCTGCATTCTGTGCAGAAAGCTTGTCCCGAAGTTCCCGGTCGGTCACTGCCAGAATAATGGGAGATTGCTGTCCCCTGCCTGTTGCAGCATACGTTCCGGCTCTCAGAATTGCATCAATTGTCTCTTGAGCGGGCATTTCCGAGGAAAATGCACGACAACTCCGTCTGATCTCCATTGCACGTAATATTTCATTCATTTTAGTTTCCTCCATAATCATCGTATTGACAAGTCGTCCCCTTATGGCGATGTTGGAAATGTTGGTTATTCACAGATTCCATTCTTCCAAATTTAAGGCAGTGTTGGAAATGTTGGTTATTCACGTTTTCTGCTATCCCAATTTTGTTTTTGGAGTGATTTCAAGTTCCGGTTTTTCTGTATTTCCAACATAACCAACACCACCATACTTAAGGCAGTGTTGGAAATGTTGGTTATTCACGTTTTCTGCTATCCCAATTTTGTTTTTGGGGTGATTTCAAGTGCTGATTTTTCTGTATTTCCAACATTGCCAACATCACCATACTTAAGGGTTCTTCCGGTTACCTCTATTTTACAACATTTATCAGAAATTTGCAAGAGTTTAAAGCGTGATTTTTCCGCACAACAAAAAAATCCGAGAATGCCCTCAAAAAGGTTCTCGGATTTTCTTAAAAGTAGCAGGCAATGCTGCTATCTGTTGTTCTATTAGAGAATCGGGATAATCTGGCTGACAACAGGTGCCATGTGGGAATCGGTCAGACCGAAGTCCATCTCCCGATAAGTCCAAGCAGCATGACCGATATTATGACGGTCAAATACCTTTGTAATCACCTGGTACCAACGCAGCGTGCTCTCAAGGTCTGCCTGATCAATTACGCCATATTCCCCGCAATACAAAGGCACGTTGTACTTTTCTGCCTTTTCAATTGCCTCTTTCAGTACTGCCTCGAACAAGGTCTCCTCAACATCGGTAACGCCCTCTTTCACCAAAGACTCTGTATACTCCTTAGAAAAAGCAGCCGCACTGCGACGATACAAATCAATGGAATCCGGATATGCAATGTGGAAATCCGGACGCATTCCCTTTGTCCAGGAAGCAGTCTGATGGGTGAAAATAATCGGCTCATAGCAATGGATATTGTAGACAATATTCTCATCTGCCGGCGGATCTAACAGAGCAATCCCACTGGGAGCATTATGGTGAATTCCGCCAACCAGGATTTTAATCTCCGGGGCAACCGAACGAATGGACTCAATGGTTCGTGCAACCAAAGTATTCCACTGATCGGAAACAGCAGGATCTACGATCTCATTGAGCAGTTCAAATGCCAACATCTCGTGATACTGTCCGAATCGACGGGCAAATTCCTGCCAAAGGGAAATAAACCGTGCCTGATATGCAAAATTTGAAAAGAACTCTCTGGAACCGTTCTGATCATCAAAAACATAGCCGGCTGTTTTGTGCAAATCCAGAATCATATTCAAATGATACTTCTGACACCATTCCAGACACCGTGTAATCCAGAGAAATCCCTCTTCCTTGCGGATCGAACCCTCTGTCTCGACCAACTCATAATCCACCGGAATTCGAACATGATCCAGTCCCCAACTTGCAACTGTAGCAAAATCGGACTCTGTGATAAAGGTGGAGAGATGACGCTCTGTCTGCTTCTTCTGGGAAAGCCAGCCACCAAAATTAATGCCATGTTGATACCCATTCCAAATACGCATAAATTGTTTGACCTCCTGCATAGATAGGATCATCCTATCAAAATCGACATGAATTCCAAAGGAAAGATGCTCTTGTCTTGCACCCTATCCCTTTGGTGATAACAATTGGATTTTCCTGCACAGAAATGGAAGATGCCAGGACGCTAAACGGACGTATCCAAGAGATCATGCAAATTAAAAAGGCAGTCTTTGTGCAGGTTTACCAATTTGTGTTTCTCGTAATGCTTTCTTATTTTACGAGAATTTCCAAAAAAATGATATCAAAAACCTTGCACTTATATCAAAAATATGATATAATATGTTTGGCTGTTAAAGTATATTTTCATGTCAAATATTCTAACAAAATGTTGCTCCCGAAATTCTATTCACAAACCGGGGAAAAACGAATTGAAAGGTGGATAAAATATGTTAAATCATGCAGAATGGAAACAAGACGAACACAATCACTATGAGGAGATTTCTTACCATGAACCGCCGGAAACGGAGATGATTTTTTACAGAATGGTACAGCAAGGGGATATAGACGGAGTGGAAAAAAATCTCAGATCCGGGCAATACCATCGGATTGCAGTGGGCACGCCCCTCTCCACGGACATGGTACAAAATTTTCGCTATCACAGCATTGTGACCTTTGCCATGATCACAAGATATTGCATTGATGGCGGAATGCCCGGAGAACAGGCATATCGGATGAGTGACTTTTACATTCGTAAGATCGACGCTGCCACGACCACGAAAGAGGTGGAAGAAATCCACGATACTGCTTGCATGGACTTTACAAAAAGGATGCAGCAAATGCAACATGAGGTGGTCTATTCGAAGCCGGTATTGTTGTGTATGAACTATATCTATGCCCATCTCAATGAAAAAATCTCTGTCGAAACGCTTGCGGAAGTCGTTGGCTTACACCAAAGCTATCTCAGCCGTTTATTCCGCCACCAAATGGGCTGTACCCTACACAATTATATTCTCGACCAGAAAATCCAACGTGCCAAGCAACTGATGCAAGTTACGACCTACAGCTTTGCGGAAATTGCAAACTTGCTGTCCTTTTCCTCCCAAAGCCATTTTATCCAGGTCTTTTCCAAACGAGAAGGCATCACCCCAAAACAATACCGTGATACTTACTTGCGGTCTGAGTGGAGGAAGTGATGACACGCAAGTGTTCCCCTCCCCTTTCACAGTTCTTGTTGTGTTGTCCAAAGTTACAGGTCATATTTTTATGCAGGGGCATAATTTTTCATGAGAACAAGTTCTAAATAGCAGTTAAGGCGACACTGCACGAAAATTGTGCGGTGTCGCCTTGTTTTTCATTGCATATCTGCTATCTCAAAGAGTACAGTATCATCTTTAATCTGTTTCTCCTTCAGACATTGCCTCATCCATATACTCTATCAAAGAATCATAATCATCATATGTTGTAACAAGAACACATATATCACAGTAATCATAAAAATTAACTATTATATTATATTGTATTCCATTGTAAGTACAACTTTCTTGATTTAGTGCTAAGTCTTGTGCTTCATTTTCTGTAATATCAAACATATTCGCAATAACCTTAGATGTCAACTCAAGTTCCAAAGCTGTTACAGTAGAATTATATTCAGTTGTATTAGTATATTCTAGCCATGTACTATAGTCCCATAAGATAAAAAATTCCTTTACAAGATGAGTTTTAGAATCGATTACAGCCATTATACTAAACGGAGCACTTGTAATTTTAACAACTTGTTCGTTTGAAGCAGGACCATCATAATAAGTATAATCATCAATATCATCTTTGCTGAAAAGTTTAGTCAAAATAGTGTCCTCTTCCTCAAAAAGAATATCAACGATCTCCTCAACCGTCAAATCAAATGTCTTCTTTTGCCACCACATTGAACAACCAACCGTTGATGTCAAAATAATCACAGATAATAAAAACGAAATTACCCTTTTACACATTTTTCCTCCAATCACATTCCAATTCAAAAAATCCCTAACTATTTTTCTTATCACACAATTTCACCCCAAAGTAACATACAATTGCTATACCAAGAACAATGAGAATTGCTCCAAATCCAAATCTACATATATATGATAGTTCCCAAACATTATTCGCAGCTTGAGCAGCAGCATTTTGAATACCAGTGTATGCATCCCCGCCATAAGTAATGTCTCTTTCATTTGAACCTGGATACATATCCAACTCATATAAACCAAATGCAATAGACAAAAGTCCTGATAATATTCCAACAATACTGAAGAAAACAAATCCGCCAGTCTTATTTTTATTCGTCGGCATGGTTCTGTTATCGTTATAATAGTTTGGATACGGAGGGGGCGTTTGCATATTTGCTGTCTGTGGCTCAGTTCTTTCGTTCCCTTCTGGCATAACAGTTCCGCTATTGTAATTGGGATACGAGGGGCTTGTTTGCGTATTTGTAGTTTCTGACATAATTTTCTCACCTCCTTCCTGTGCAACAGTTTCGCTGTTATAATCTAAATTTAAAGGGCTTACTTGTTCATTTGTAACGCTGTTATAATTTGAATTTAAAGGACTTGCTTGTTCATTTGTAACGCTCGACTCAACCCTATTGATTTTTGCGAGAACTGCATCTACAAATTCTTCGGCGTTTTGAACCCATGGGAATTTTTGAACCCATGGGTATTTTATAAGACCAGAAGTCGACCGCACAACAACCGTTTTACCGCCACGCAAATTATCAAAAATGCTTTGCGAAATCATAATATTGTCAATCTTGTCAATTGGCAAATTCAACTGTGCAGACGAAAAAACTTTTTTTCTGCTTCCGTTTATACCTCTTTCTATTAGAAAAAGAAAACAATTTTCGGCAATGCGATTTCTTATTTTACGTAGAATAATCGGTAAAATTATAACTCCTATTGTTATTAATATCCCCAGAAATAAGTCCACTAAACTGAAATATCTACTATATATAGCGCCGAATGTATCATCATAGGTATTGTAGACCAGATAATAATACCTCACAAAAAACAAATATCTACAGCGTTCCGAACTTATAAAAAATGTGCCATACCCAAATGCAATTGCACCTAGTATGTACCATACTATAAAAACTACTTTAGATGGTTTTGGTCTTATCTCCGCCTTACAAATCACTTTTTCATCATTCATGTGAATTTTCCTCCTTTATCTTTCATTGTCCACACATACAATAAAATTAAAAAGTTCAACGATTTTCATGAAGTTTTACCATCTGATACTATAATTATATATATATTGTCAATACAAATTTTCAGTTTTTCCTCTCGAATTCTTGAATTTTGTATAACTGTCTAATCATCAATAGCTTAAAATTTGTTTCATTATGTAAATTGACGAAAATAAAAAATTATTTTTCATCATTACGATGATTTGCATGAAGTTCCCATCCCCTTTCACAGTTCTTGTCAACTTGTCCAAAGTTACAGGTCACGTTTTTATGCAGGGTCATAATTTCTAAAAAGTAAATCAATTGACAAAGCATCCCTTATAGTGGTATACTGGAATTAGATGGTAGTTAAGGCAACACCGCACAAAAGGAATTTGTGCATCTGATTTTCAGGCGTTTCCAATACAAGGGAGTCCTTCAAAATGAAAAGAGAACAGATTGAAATTTTATTGGGTGACACTTCACTTGGGAAAAATTTCGCAAGAATTTTAAGGAACACTCGTGAACTTCACGTAGACGTATGTAAGAAAGACGGCGATGTAATCTGGTCTGAAATACAAAAAAACAACCCAACGGTTGTAATGCTTGACAAGGATTTGCCCGGTATGCATACCCCGGAAATCATCGAAAAAAGTGGGAAATTGCCCGGTGCTCCTGCTTTTCTCGTAACATACAAAGAGAAGTACTTTTCTTGGGACACCTTTCCCAAAAAGGCAGGGGCAGTGATTTTTTTGCAAAAGCCCTTTGATTTTATGCAGGTTGCAAGATATATCGACTGGCTGGCTTTTTACCGGATTCCGGAAGAAAAACGCACCAAAGAAGAGCGGATGCTGCTGCTTGCAATCGAATTGTTTCATCTGCTACGCATTCCTTTTTATAGCAAAGGCTATCAATATCTCCGGGATGCTGTGCTGCTTTGTACTATGAATCCACGCTATTTAATCAGTGCTTCTACGCAAATTTATGCAGTTGTTGCAGATCGTTTTGCTGAAACAAGTGCCAAAGTGGAACGCTTGACAAAACACGTTTTAAAGCTTGCATGGAAACAAGGCTGCTTTGACGCAATAGGAAACGATCAAAACGACATTTCACACCCTGTGCAAGAAATACCCTCTGATTTTGTGCTGTTCAGACTTTTGTCGGATAAATTAAAGTGGGAGTATGAACGATTGTATGGGGAACTTTAATGGAGAGAAAGGTAAGGCAACATCGCACAAAGACCGCCTGACGGCTCTGCACGTCATCTGTTTGCATATTTTCCGTCATATTTCACAAAAATGCTCGTGCATACACAAAGTATGCACTCCGCTTTTTGTTTCATCTGACAAAAAATCTGACGGCGCATCTGACGCACAGTCTTTGTGCGGTGTTGCCGTAAATCTTTTCTTTGAAATTGCGATGAATTTGGGCTTGATAATTGCGGGAGAATATGCTATAATGAGAAAAAGATTTGTAGGAGAGGAGTGTGGAGAAAATGAAAAAGAATCTGAGACTACCAATTGGCATAGAGAACTTTAGAGAACTACGCACACAGGGATTCTACTATATTGATAAGACTGCATTTCTCGTGGATCTTTTAA
>CAYXKI010000016.1:0-16985 GCA_964465095.1 uncultured Ruminococcus sp. | reverse complement strand
GCCGGCTCTTCTTTAGCGCAGTCTTTTGGATTGCGCTTTTTTGTTACTTGAGTGGTATCGTGTGGCTGCATGATATCACTTTTTTTATGGATAAAAGTGAACTCTACCAACCGTAGAATCAAGCAAAAACGGATGAAATCTACGATTTGTGGGTGTGAATGTCTGATGAAATGATGTATCATGAAATCAGAAAGGAGGAAACTATGGATCAGATTAAGATTGGCAAATTCATCGCCTTGCAAAGAAAAAGTAAGAATTACACACAAAAACAACTGGCAGACATTCTCGGAATAAGTGATAAGACGATTTCAAAATGGGAGTGCGGAAAAGGTTTCCCTGAGGTTTCACTATTGCTTCCATTATGTAACGAACTGAGTATATCCGTGAATGAGTTATTGTCAGGGGAACGAGTTTCTGATGACAATTATCAGAAGAAAGCGGAGGAAAATATGGTAAACTTAGTGAAAGAAGCACAAGAGAGCAAAAAGAAAATTTTGCTCTCGGGGATGGTCACAGTACTTATGCTCATTGCAGTAATTTCCTTAGCTGTGGTTGCATCTTCTTTTGAAATGAAAGTATGGCAGCGAGCAGTGCTGATTGGAATTAGCATCTTACTTTTGATTTTAGGAATCTCGATTGCAAGTATTCTTGACAAAGATGCCGGTGCATTCGAATGCCCTGCGTGTCACCATCGTTTTATACCGGATATGCGAACTTATGTAATGAGTACACACACAGTAACAACACGTAGGCTGAAATGTCCCAAATGCGGAAAAAAACGGTATTGCAAGCATGTTATGACAAAGTAACATGAAATTGTTATATCAAAAGAACTCCCTTGCAAGGAAATTGCAGGGGAGTTCGTACTTGTTTGGGTAATATTTTGTAGATTTATATGATATCACTTTTTATGTTTTCAGATGTGTTTCATGAAATTTTGAATTTGCAACAATGTTACATAATTCTATCACATATTAATTTGCAAAACTATTGACAATATCATACATATAGAGTATAATATAACTATATTATTGGTATGATATAGTTGTAGCTTTGAAGGGGATTGAGGGAAAATTAAGAAAATTGCAGAAAGTTTTTTGTTCGGGGATTTTTGACGCAAGGTGACACCATCAAAGGCGGTGTTGCCTCAATACAGGAGGAACTTAAGCCATGAAGTTAAAACGTTTTCTTGCGGCAACTTTGTCTGCACTGTTTGTTGCATTGCCCTTTTCTAAATTGGACCTCTCAAAAACAACGGTTGAAGCGATAGATACTGCTGTGTATTTCAACAATTTCGACACGACTGTGAATAATGGCGAACCAATACGTGGGGTTGACCTTTCTTCGATTCTGGCGGTGGAATCTGCTGGCGTTGTGTTTTATAATGAGGATGGAGAGGAACAGGATATTTTTAAAACCTTAGCAGAGAACAAGGTGAATTATGTTCGTGTTCGTGTTTGGAATGATCCTTATGATAGTGCTGGGAACAGTTATGGCGGCGGAAATTGTGATGTGTATACGGCGGCAGAAATTGGACGACGTGCTGCACAGTATGGTATGAAATTGCTGGTTGATTTGCAATATTCTGATTTCTGGGCAGATCCTGCAAAACAGACTGTACCCAAAGCATGGAGCAATTATACTTATGCACAGAAAAAACAGGCGATTTATGATTACACATTGGAATGTTTGCAAATCATCTCAGATGCCGGTGCGGATATTGGTATGGTGCAAGTCGGGAATGAAACAAATAATTTTTTCTGTGGGGAAAGTGGGATGGAAACAATTTCTGATCTCTTTTCCAGTGGATGTGCAGCAGTACGTGCTTTTGATCCATCAATTCTTATTGCATTGCATTTTGCAGATCCGTCTACAGGGTTTTACGATTGGTATGCTCAGGTGCTCAATGCGTGTCAGGTGGATTATGATGTTTTTGCAACCTCCTATTATCCCTATTGGCACGGCACAACCGAAAATCTCACTTCTGTTTTGAAAGCAATTGGAGAAACTTATAACAAGTATGTTATGGTGGCAGAAACGGCATATCCTTATACTGACGAAGATGGCGATATGTATGGAAATGAGGTACTTTCTACATCTAGCGGTGCAGAATTGCGATATGACGTATCTGTAGAGGGGCAAGCCCAGTGTCTTACAGATGTATTTCAGGCAGTGGCGAATGTTGGAAGTAAAGGCATTGGTGTGTTTTATTGGGAACCGGCATGGCTTGGCGTTGAGGGACTGTCTTGGTCAGAACAAAGTGCACTCTGGGCAACTTATGGTTCTGGTTGGGCAACTGTTTATGCTGGGGAATATGATTCCAGTGCAACAGCAACGGGGGGCTCTTCTTACGATAATCAGGCATTATTTGATTTTGGTGGAAAGCCTTTGTCTTCTTTGAAAGTGTTTGCAAATATTTACCCACAAAATGCTTCTTCCGGTTTGAGTACAACTACAACAACAACTACAACAACTACAACCACAACAACCACAACGACAACGAAAGCAACAATAACTACTACGACAACAACACTTACTACGACCAAAGCAACAACAACTTCTACTACCACCACAACTGCCAGTACAACAATTCCTGTCACGACGACGGTGGCTACGACGACAACGCGATCTGAACCAGAAACGTATCAGGTTGCGGATCTTCCGGACGGGACATATGTAATCAAAAATATTAACAGTGGCTTTTATCTTGCGGAAGCAAACGGAAACGTTGTGCAAAGCTCGCAACAGATCTGGACACTTACCAGGATCGGGGATGGTATTTATACAGTTCAAACCGCAGATGGAAAGCGATTGACGGTAGAGGGAACCGGTGGAGAGAATGGGTATAATCTTTCTTTACAGGATGCGACAGAGGAGGATACCCAGAAGTTTATTTTACGTGTTAATGAGGATGGAACTTATGCGCTCTTGACATTTGTATCTGGTGGTACCCATTGTGCTGATGTTTATGGAATCAGCTTAGAGGATGGTGCAAATATTTGTCAGTGGGAATATTGGGGTGGCGATGGACAAAAGTTTTTGATCGAACCCTATTCTACCGCAATAGAAGAGCCGGAAGAAAGCGGAACTATGGAGGAAAAGGGAGAGCTTTCGGAACAGCCCTCTGAAAGTGCCACGTTGCAAGGGGATGTAAATCTGGATGGTATAATTACTGTTGCGGATCTTGTGCTTTTGCAGAAATATCTGCTTCAGGATGTCAAGCTGTCTGAGGCACAGTGGCTTAGAGCGGATCTTGCTTTTCCAAGTGGAGTAGATGGCTTTGATTTGACGATGTTGCGTCAGATTCTGGTCGGATAAAACGCTGAGGCAACACAGTCCAAAAAACTCCCTTGCAAGGAAATTGCAGGGGAGTTTTGTACGTTATCACTTTTATGCGGTTGGCAGAAGAATTGTAATTTTTGTTCCTTTTCCAAGTTCACTGCGTAGAGAAATTGTTCCCTCGTGGCAGTCCACAATATGCTTTACAATGGAAAGCCCAAGTCCGGTGCCACCTCGTTCTTTGGAACGACTTTTGTCTACCCGATAAAATCGCTCAAAAATACGACTTTGTGCATGAAGAGGAATGCCAATGCCATTGTCGGAAATTGTGATTTTTGCTTGTTGGTCGATGTGCTGGATGGTGATTTCTACCGTTCCGCCGGGATTGTTGTATTTAATGGCGTTGTCAATCAAATTGATAAACAGTTCACGCATGTATCCTTCGTTGCTGTGGAGAAGCAGACAGCGACCTTTCAGGGTGAGTTGAATCTGATTTTGCTGAATTTGTGGTTCTAATAGGGTAATAGCACTCTTTGCAGATTCTTCCAGTTCTACCGGTGTATCCAGAATTTCTGTGTGTTCTTCAATTTCTGAAAGACGAATGATATCGTTAATCAGGAACAGCAATCGTTCACTTTCCCGTTCGATCATAGCACCGTATCGCTGAACATCTGTTTCTTTGGTGATCATCTCACTTCCAAACATTTCCCCGAATCCTTTGATGGTTGTCAAAGGCGTTTTCAATTCGTGGGAAACATTCGCCGTGAATTCCTGACGCATTTTTTCCGCTTTTACGCTATACGTAGCATCTACCAATAGAATGATTGTCCCATAAATTCC
This sequence comes from uncultured Ruminococcus sp., assembly GCA_964465095.1. GTDB lineage: Bacteria > Bacillota > Clostridia > Oscillospirales > Ruminococcaceae > Ruminococcus_C. The sequence continues at coordinate 12,866 of CAYXKI010000016.1, read as the reverse complement.
GCCCATTTCCACACGACTGAGATAGGTTCGGATGTATTTTCCATCAATTTTAAGGAGCTGTCTTACAGAGGACTGATGCTGGGATTTGGATTTGCGCAGTGCCTCCAGAAAGTCTGCGTTTTCTGTGAGAATAAAGATGGATTTGTCGTCCCAATCTTCTTTGGAAATTGCAAGCCATCCAATTGCGGTACGATTGGCAAGTTGGATTTTATCGGAATCATCCAGAATGAGAATTCCCTCTACCATGTGTTCTTGAATCAGTTCAATGATGTCCTTTTCGTGGTAGAGTTCTCGCTGCATTTGTTGCATTTGTTGCTTTGTGGAAGAGAGTGCTTTCTGATCTGCTTTGTGTCTTGCTTCCATCTTTTGTTTTTGGTGTAGGTGAAAAATAAGGAGCAGAAGTAGCAAGATGGAAACAAGCAGCATCATACTCCATGCCAGCCAATCCATAAGTTATCCTCCTGATATTGTGGTAGTTTCTTTTTTGGAAATTGCTTTGTATCCATAGCCTCGTACTGTCTGAATCAGATTCTGACAGCCTGCGGACTCTAGTTTTTGTCGTAAAGTTTTTATGTGTGCATCTACGGTGCGTGTTTCTCCCTCGTATTGGAATCCCCAGACTTCTTCTAATAAACGATCTCTGGAAATTGCCGTGCCGTTATTTCGCACAAGATAGCGAAGTAGTTCAAATTCTTTATAAGTAAGTACAACTTCTTTTCCGGCAAAGCGGACACTGCGTTGATTCTGGTCAATTTCTAAGTTGCCAAGGGAAAGGGTCGGGGTTTCTTTCAGGGGGGCATTTTGGCTGCGACGGAGCACTGCCTTGATTCTGGAAAGGAGTTCCATAATCCCAAAGGGCTTTGTGATATAATCATCAGCCCCATTTTCCAAGCCGGTTACTTTGTCGATTTCTGTAGATTTTGCAGAGAGCATAATCACCGGGATCTCTTTTGTTTCCGGATTGGATTTCAACTGTTTCAAAATCGAAATTCCGTCTTCGTCCGGCAGCATAATGTCTAAGAGAAAGAGTGCCGGTTTTTCTTTCTGAAGCTGTTGAAAAAAGTCACTGCCACAGGAAAACCCGACTGCGTGATATCCGCCGGATTGGAGGGCACAGGTAATCAGTTCCCGAATTCCAAGGTCATCTTCAACACAAAATATCGTTGTCAAGGAAAATCACGCTCCTTTGTCCTCCAGAATGGTTGCTTTCATGGCAGCCATGGCAACTTCGATTGCATGGTGCATGTCATTTGCTGCATGGGAATTGTCCCGGATTACTTGTTCTCGTTCCTGATTCCAGAGCATTTGTAATATGGTCGCACAGCGTACACGCCTTGTTGCTGCAACGGTAAACAGTGCAGCGGATTCCATTTCTGAGGCAAGTGCACCGCCTGCTTTCCATGCGTTCCAATTCTGAGAGAGTGTTTCTGCAATTGGCATGGATGCCGGGGAATGCTGTCCATAAAAGGAATCTTTGCAATGGACAACGCCGGTTTTATAAGGGTAATTTCGTGCTTTTGATTGCTGCACAAGTTGTTGTAAAAGTCCGAAATCCGGAACGGCAGGAAAGGCAAGGGGAAGATATTCCTGTGAAGTGCCCTCCATACGAATTGCACCGGTAGGGAGAATCAGTGTCCCCGGCAAAAGTTCCGGTTGCATTCCTCCACAAGTTCCGATTCGCAGAAAGGTGTGCGCCCCCAGTGCAATCAGTTCCTCTATTGCAATTGCAGCAGAGGGTCCACCGATTCCGGTAGAGGTGACGCTGACTTTTACACCGCAAAGGGTTCCGGTATAGGTGAGGAATTCCCGATTTTGTGCTGACAAATGGGCGTTTTCTAAGTGGGAAGCAATTTGTGGAACTCTGCCGGGATCGCCGGGGAGGAAAACATAGTCGCCGATGTCCTCTCGGCTACACTGAATGTGAAACTGTTTTGTACACATGGACGAACGCCTCCTATTGCTTTTCCGGCAGAATCACGGCAATTCCGTTTTCTGTCTCTTCTGCCTGCTTCTTTCGATTGGGGTCAATGCGAAATGCCACGGCTTTCTGGTAGTTGCAGATTTTGTTGACACGTTCTGTTCCGCCATATTCTCCATCAATTGTCCAGGAAATCGGCTCATCATCCAGATTGGTAATGGTCAGTTGAGAAGTGCGGAAGTAGTGGAGATATTGTTTTGCAGGCCCTAATTGAATTTTCGAAAAGGCAGCAATCAGTTGTTGTAATTCTATGAGAGAAGAGGGCTTGCGGATCAGGGTTACTTCGAATAAGCCATCATCCCATTGAATTTCAGAGAGGGAAAGAAACTTTGCAACAGAAGAAGAGTTTGTTACCATTCCATAGAGAAATTCATCTTCAATAACACCGCCATCGTGGGCAATCCGCATGTGACAAGAGCGGATTTTCGGCAGCTTTGCAATGCCATTGAGAATATAGGCAGCATGTCCAAGGACGTTTTTTACTGCTTGTGAGGTGTTATAGGAAATTTCCGTCAGCGCACCAAATGCAGCAACATAAGTGAAATATTTTTCATTAAAGCTACCAACATCGCAGAGAATGGAGTCGCCGTAGATAATGCTGTAAACCGCATCGGTGGGATTCTGAGGAATGCCAAGACCTCTTGCAAAATCATTGGTAGAACCAAAGGGAATATAGCCAATGGGGCACTGAGAATTGCTTGCCATGCAGCCTTGAATTACTTCGTTTAAGGTGCCATCTCCACCGGAACACACCAGAATATCATAAATGCCGGCATCACAGGCTGCTTTTGCACAGCGAATGGCATCCCCCGGTTCTTGGGTTGGGTGGACCGTTACTTGAAAGTCGTTTGCAGTGAATTGGTCTATTATTTCAGCAAGATGTGCACCAACCGCTGCCTTACCGGAGTGAAGATTGCAGATAAAATAGAGTTGCTTCAAAATACACACGTTCCTTTCTTTAGGATATTGTTTATGTAAAGTATACTGTACATAAAGTATACCATACCGAATTGAAAAATGCAAGGGCAGAAACTGTCGCATTTTTTGATTTGCCTGATATTTTTGTGCAAATTTCCAGAAAATTCAATGGATTGTCGGGAATAGTTTTACAGTAGAAAAAGGTTGTGCCCTTGACAAGTTGGTAAAAATCAGATATAATAATACAGTGAGCAGACTGTGTGATAGCGCAGCGTTTCGCTGTGAGGAAAGTCCGAGCATCATAGGACAGGATAGCTGCTAACGGCAGCCGGGGGCGACCCTAGAGCCAGTGCAACAGAGAGATACCGCCGCTTTTGCGGTAAGGGTGGAAAGGTGTGGTAAGAGCGCACCAGAGCACAGGAGACTGTGCTGCTATGTAAACCTTATCCGATGCAACGCCTATTGGTACAACTTGCCTGAACATCGGTCCGGTGGGCAATGGTGTAATGGCGGCACGAGCTGTGAGGCGACTTACAGACAAGATAAATTATCACACACGACAGAACTCGGCTTATAGGTCTGGTCATGACAGCGCAGCATTTTTGCCTGCGCTTTCTTTGTAGTGAGAGAATGATTCCTTTTTTATGGAGGTGTGTTCTATGTGCAAAGAAAACTTTCGCAAAAGGGAGCCTTTTGCGAAAAAAAGTGGGGCAAAACCCTTGGAAGTAACTGTGGTTCAACCACAGCAGGAAAAGGCGAGGACGGATGCAGATCGGGTGCGGCTTGGAACGATGCTGCAACAATTGATGACATCCGAGAAATAGAGGCAATCCCGGCGCAAGAAAGTTGCGAGGAATTGTCGTTATAGACATACTGGGGGAGAAGAAGCATGATAGATGCAGAAACCATGCTATGGTATCGACAGCCAGCGGAAAATTTTGATCAGGCATTGCCCATCGGAAATGGCAGAATTGGTGCAATGGTATTCGGTGGTACAGCCGATGAAGTGTTGAAACTTAACGAAGATTCTGTCTGGTCCGGTGGAAAGAGAAATCGAAACAATCCGGATGCAAAAGAGGGATTGGAAGAAATCCGGGCACTTCTGAAAGAGGATCGGATTGAAGAGGCAGAGGAGATTGCATTTCAGAAAATGCAGGGCGTGTCACCTAACAGCCGACACTATATGCCTTTGGGCGATCTGAATCTTCATATGGATCTGGAGGGAAGAGCAAAACAGTACCAGCGGAGTCTGGATCTGGAACAGGCACTGGCAACTGTGCGGTTTACGGTGAATGATGTCACCTTTATGCGTGAGGCGTTTGTCTCAGAACCGGATGGTGTTCTGGTGGTGCATATTGCTGCAAGCGAGCCGGGAAAAATCAATCTGACGGTTTCTCTGGATGGGAGAGATGATTACTTTGATGATTGTCGCCCTTGTGAAGAGTATGAAAACATGATCGTATTCACCGGTGGAACAGGAAGCCGGGATGGAATTTTCTTTGCGGCTGCCCTTACCGGTTTTGTAGAGGGTGGAACGCTTCGCACACTTGGGGGAAAACTCTCTGTACGAGAGGCAAACGAGGTGACACTGGTACTTGGGGTTGCCACAAGCTTTTATCAAGGGGAACAATATGAAACGGCTGCAAAGATGGATGCATCTTATGCGGTAGAGTGCAGCTATGAGGAACTCTTATATCGTCATCTGACCGAGTATCAGGAAAAATTCCGCAGAGTGCGGTTTACTTTGCCGGATAACAGCGAGGGCGGCAGCGATATGCCTACAGATAAGCGGTTGCTTCGTCTGAAAGGAGACGAGGGCGATCACAAAGAGTGCAAGCTTCAGATTCATGACAGCAAGTTGGCAGTGCTGTATTTTAACTATGGACGCTATCTGATGCTGTCTGCAAGCCGACCGGGAACACAGCCTATGAATTTGCAGGGAATCTGGAATCAGGATATGTGGCCGGCATGGGGAAGCAGATATACCATCAATATCAATACTGAGATGAATTATTGGCCGGTAGAGGTTTGTAATTTGTCTGAGTGTCACTTGCCGTTGTTTGATCTGATTGAACGGATGCGAGCACCGGGAAGAGAAACGGCGGAGAAAATGTATGGCTGCCGTGGATTTGTCTGCCATCACAATACCGATATCTGGGGAGATACCGCTCCGCAGGATCTTTGGATGCCGGCAACCATCTGGCCTATGGGTGCTGCTTGGCTTTGCTTGCATATTTTTGAGCATTACGAATTTACACAGGATCTGGATTTCTTACGGGAACATTACGACGCAATGCGAGAGGCTGCCCTCTTCTTTGTGGATTATCTGGTGGAAAATGATCAAGGAGAACTTGTGACTTGTCCTTCTGTTTCTCCGGAAAATACTTATCGCACGGAAAAAGGCACAAAGGGCTGTCTTTGCAGCGGTCCTTTTATGGATACAGAGATTCTGACTGTGTTGTTCCGCAATGTGATTACCAGTAGCAAACTGCTTCATACTGATGAGGAGTTTGCAAATACATTAGAGGAAATGCTGAAAAAAATGCCGCCGTTAAAGGTAGGACGATATGGGCAGATTCAGGAGTGGGCAAAGGATTATGAAGAGGTGGAAATCGGACACCGTCATATTTCTCATTTGTTCGCTCTGTACCCGGCAGATCTGATTACCCCCAACCATACGCCGGAATTGAGCAAGGCGGCAAGAGCAACGCTGATTCGTCGTCTGATTCACGGCGGTGGGCATACCGGTTGGAGCAGAGCGTGGATTATCAATATGTGGGCACGGCTTTGTGATAGTGGTATGGCATATGAAAACTTGCAGCAGTTGCTTGCGTGGTCTACCAATCCGAATCTGTTGGATTCTCATCCGCCATTCCAGATTGATGGCAATTTTGGTGGTACAGCAGCTATTGCAGAGTGTCTCTTGCAAAGTCACAGAGGGGAAATCAATTTGCTGCCGGCATTGCCGGTTTCTTGGAAGAGCGGTAGTATTTGTGGATTACGGGCAAGAGGCGGCTTTGAAGTGGATATCCAGTGGCAGGAGCACAAGCTTGTGTCCGCTGTGATTCGTTCCCTTTCCGGAAAGCCTTGTACTGTGAGAGCCAACACAGTAATTAGTGTAACAAGCGACAGCGGTTCGGTAGATGCCCATGTAGATGGTGCATTGCTTACTTTTGCAACAGAAGTCGGCGGTGTCTATCGGATTCGAGCATAACAAAAAAGGCGATAGTAGCATCGCTTTAGAACCTGTTTCAGACAGAGAAAGATGGGAGCATGAAAGTACAACGAATTTTTGCAACTGTGGCAGCGGCAAGCTTGCTGTTGACAGGATGTACCCAAATTCAACAGGAAGAACTGGAATTTACAATTGCACCGGTTGCAACAACAACGACACAGACAACAACGACACAGGAAGTTACCAAACGGGAAGAAGTCGCACTGGAAGTGCCGGAGATCACCCAGCAGGAGGTTTCGATTTTACTGGAGGCAGAAGATGCGGCGATTCCTGCCGGCTGTTCCGTATCCATTATGCCACGACTTGGGTATTCCGGGACGGGATATTTAAGCGGACTTCGTGCCGATCAGGAGGCACATCTGACCCTTTCCACAGAAATTCCTGCAACCCAGCATTATGACATTACCGTGGTGGTGGGTTCTGAAGAGGCAGCAACCTGTCAGATTCGTGCCAATGGGGAAACGGTTTATACCATGACAACAGAGTCCGCAGAGAATTTTGTCCGGGTGACGGTGCAGGGGATTTTTCTTGCAGAGGGAACTTGTGAACTTGCAATTGTTCCCACTGAGGGACAGGTGGATGTGGACTGTGTGGAACTTGTCAACAATACGAGCCTTTATAGTGAAGATTCTGCTGTGTCAACGTTGCCGGTAAATCCAAATGCTTCTGCAAATGCTAAGGCATTGTATCAATATTTGCGGAAAAACTATGGAGAGAAAATGGTGACCGGGCAGTATGTTTCCGATCAAAGCAATGCAGAACTGGAAGAGATTTATCAGGCAACCGGAGAATATCCCTTGATTCGTTTTGCGGATATGGGAGAATATTCTCGGAATGGCGGAAATCGCACAAAAGCCACTGCGGTGGATGACAGCTTGCGTTGGGCAGAAAAAGGCGGTGTAGTGGGTCTGAGCTGGATGTGGAATGCCCCTACCGGAACAGCCTCAGTTTACGCCGACAAAACAGAATTTTCTCTTTCTTCTGCGATGACAAGCGCAGACGTGGCAACGGCAACGGAGGCAGAACTTTTGCAGATGAAGAATAATGGTACAATTTCTGAAAGCTGCTATGCATTGATTCAGGATATTGACGCAGTTGCAGAGGCAATGCAGCCCTTGGCAGAGGCAGATGTACCGGTACTCTGGCGCCCCCTTATGGAAGCCGGTGGCGGTTGGTATTGGTGGGGTGCAGATGGTGCAGAGGCATATTGTTGGCTGTGGGATTTGATGTATACTCGTATGACAGAATATCATAAACTCAACAATCTCCTTTGGATCTGGAATGGGCAGAGTAGCAGCTTTTTGATTGATGAATCTCAGTTTGATATTGCTTCTTTGGATTTATACGTGGATAAAGATACGGAGTTTGGCAGCCGTTATGAACAGTATGTTGCAACGCAGAATATGACTTCGGATAAGATTCTTGCAATAAGCGAATGCAGTAACTTGCCGGATTTAAGCGATATGTTCCGGGACAATGCGGTCTGGTCTTTTTTCGGGCTCTGGTATGCACCCTATCTGGGGGAATATGTGGATAATAATGACTTAATTGCACTTTATCACTCTGCCGGAGTCATTACGTTGTCTGATTATATTGCTTCCGGTTCTTCTACGTCTTCTGTCACGTCGACTGTGAAAGCAACAACTTCTACGGAAGAGTAGGAAAGATATTCTTTTTCAATTAAAATATAGAATATAAGAGCGTTTCTTTTGGCAGAAACGTTCTTTTCTTTTTCTAGAACACAGAAAGACTTTTCTTTTTTCGAAAGAAGCGAAACCTATTGACATTTCTCTTGAAATCCCGTATAATGAACACATGAACAGTTGTTCAGATATTGAAATGGAGGAATGTATCATGAAAAAAGTATATCGACTGGAGAATCTGGATTGTGCCAATTGCGCTGCAAAGATGGAGGCTGCAATTCAGAAATTAGAGGGCGTGCAGTCTGCAACCATTAGCTTTATGACACAGAAATTGACCTTAGAGGCAGAGGATGCTGTGTTTGACAAGGTGCTGAAAGCTGCACAGAAATGCATTCGTAAGGTAGAACCGGATTGTGAATTGATTGTGAAATAGGGGAGATACACATGACAAAGGCACAAAAGAAAATCCTTTTGCGGATTTTAATCGGAGCGGTGATCTTCGGGATCGACTTGATTCTGACGCATCTGTTTTCTTTTCCTTGGTGGGGAGAACTTTTGCTCTATCTAGCTGCTTATTTGGTTCCAGGTTGGAGTGTGCTTTGTAAGTCTGCAAAGAACATTGCACACGGACAGATTTTTGACGAGAATTTCTTGATGACAATCGCTTCCATTGCTGCCTTTTGTATTGGAGAATATCCTGAGGCAGTGGAGGTTATTCTGTTCTATCAGATCGGAGAATTGTTCGAGAAAATCGCCGTGGGACGTTCTCGTCAGGCGGTTACAGATCTTCTGGACTTGTGTCCCGATGAAGCAACGGTGCTGCGAGATGGAAAGCCGGAGACGGTTCTGATTGAGGAAGTTTCTGTCGGAGAGACCATTCTGGTAAAGCCGGGAGAAAAGTTCCCTCTGGACGCTGTGATTTCCTCCGGTAGTACAACGGTAGATACTGCGGCGTTGACCGGAGAATCTATGCCGGTGACGGCTTCTGTAGGGGACAGCGTTTGCAGCGGCTGCGTGAATTTAAGTGGCGTAGTGGAACTGACAGTAACAAAGCTTGCATCAGAATCTACTGCTTCGAAAATCATGGAGTTGGTGGAAGAATCTGCTTCCAGCAAAGCGAAAACGGAACAGTTTATTACAAAATTCTCTCGGATTTACACCCCCTGTGTGGTAATCGCCGCTGTTTTGCTGGCACTGATTCCGCCGATTTTTGTATCCGGACAGACATTTTCGGACTGGATTTATCGTGCGTTGACATTCTTGATTATTTCCTGTCCTTGTGCCCTTGTAATTTCCGTTCCTTTGAGTTTCTTCGGAGGAATTGGTTGTGCATCCAGAATTGGTGTGCTGGTAAAGGGAAGCAATTATCTGGAGGCATTATCTCGTGTACAGACTGTAGTTATGGATAAAACCGGAACGCTGACCCAAGGAAAGTTTCATGTAACGGGACAATATCCGGTGGAGATTACAGCAGAACGTCAACTGGAATTGGCTGCGTTGGCAGAGTCTGCTTCGAATCACCCCATTGCCCAGTCTTTGCAGGAAGCCTATGGAAAGAAGATTGACAGTTCCAGAGTGGCGCAGTTGCAGGAGTCTGCCGGTCACGGTGTTTCGGCAAAAGTGGACGGCATACAGGTGTTTGTTGGAAATGCCGCTTATATGGAAGAGGCAGGACTTGTTCCGCTGACACCTACAGAGAGTGGGACTGCGGTGCATGTTGCAGCAGATGGAAAGTATGTCGGGTATTTGTTGATTGCAGATGCGGTGAAACCGGATGCAAAGGAGGCAGTGCAGACGCTGCGCACCTCCGGGGTATCTTGTGTGGCAATGCTTACCGGTGATAGCGAAACAACTGCAAAAGAAGTCAGTGGGATTCTGCAATTGGATGAATATCATGCGAAGTGCCTGCCTACAGATAAGGTGCAATTGATGCAGGAGTATCGGAAAAAGCTGGAATCCGGAAGAACCCTTGTCTTTGTTGGAGATGGCATGAACGATGCACCGGTTCTGGCACAGTCTGATGTTGGCGTGGCAATGGGTGGACTTGGATCCGATGCAGCAATTGCAGCAGCAGATCTGGTTATTCTGGATGATAAGCCATCGAAATTGGCGACGGCTGTACAGATTGCAAAGAAAACCATGTCTATTGCACGAGAGAATATTGTTTTTGCACTATCGGTAAAAGCAATTATTCTTGTGTTGGGTGCACTGGGTATTGCAAAGATTGGTCTTGCTGTTTTTGCAGATGTGGGCGTTTCTGTAATTGCAATCCTTAATGCGATGCGTACTATGAAGTACGGGAAAAAATAATCTTGGGCAACACCGTACAAAATCGCCAGATGTTCTTTGTGCGGTGTCGCCTAAAATAAACGAAAACTGCACTGTATCGGAAGCGCTTTTGCTTTTGGTACAGTGCTTTTGCTATAAAACATAACATCCTATCTCTTGACAATAAAATATTGATATGTTATACTGAAAAGTGCGAAATTTTAGAAAGACAGCATGAAAAGGACACGTTGCTGTCGAAAAAAAAGGAATGGAGAGTACTATGAAACTTGGTATGGTAGGACTTCCTAATGTCGGGAAGAGTACGTTATTTAATGCGTTGACAAATGCCGGTGCAGAGTCGGCGAATTATCCCTTTTGCACCATTGAAAAAAATGTGGGCATTGTTTCTGTACCGGATGAACGGCTGGACAAGCTTGCAGAGATGTATGACCCGGATAAATTCACACCGGCGACGCTGGAGTTTGGGGATATTGCCGGTCTTGTAAAGGGTGCTTCGAAAGGCGAAGGTCTTGGCAACAAATTTCTGGGGGATATCCGTGAGGTAGATGCCATTGTCCATGTGGTACGCTGTTTTGAGGATGAAAATATTATCCATGTAGATGGTAGAATTAATCCTGCATCGGATATTGAAACTATCAATCTGGAACTGATTTTTTCTGATCTGGAAATGGTGGCTCGAAAAATTGATCGCACCAAAAAAGCATTGAAAGGCGATAAAAAGCTTCAGGTGCAGGTGGATTTTCTGGAACGGCTTCAGGCACATCTGGAAGAGGGAAAGTCTGCAAGAGGATTTGACTTTACCGAGGATGAATTGGAGTGGATTCATGATATGCCCCTTTTGTCCGCAAAACCGGTAATTTACGCTGCGAACATGAGCGAGGACGATTTCCGCAATCAGATTGACACCAATGAGCATTATCAGACCGTGCGCAAGATTGCGGAGGAAGAACATGCTGCGGTGCTGCCAATTTGCGCAAGAATGGAATCGGAAATTGCTGATATGGACGCAGAGGACAAGGCAATGTTCCTGGAAGATCTGGGCTTGGAAGAATCCGGGCTGAATCGTATCATCCGGGAAGGCTATGCGCTTCTGGGCTTGATCTCTTACCTTACTGCCGGAAAGCAGGAGGTACGTGCGTGGACGATTACAAAAGGCACAAAAGCTCCACAGGCTGCCGGAAAAATTCATACAGATTTCGAAAAAGGCTTCATTCGTGCAGAGGTTGTATCCTATGATGACCTGATGGCGTGTGGCAGCATGGCAGCCGCCAAGGAAAAAGGTCTGGTGCGTCTTGAGGGCAAAGAATATGTCATGCAGGACGGCGATATCGTTCTGTTCCGGTTTAATGTTTAATCTTAGAACTTGTTCTTAGGCTTTCTAGAAAAAGGGGTGTTTGATTCAAATGCAGATGAAAGAGAGAAAGGTCTCCGTATTTGAGATAGAATCCATTCCAAAGGCAGTTGCGACTCTTGCAATTCCATCGGTATTGAGTATGTTGGTTACAGTACTCTATAATATGGTGGATACCGTGTTTGTCGGACAGACACATGACCCGTATCAGATGAATGCAGTTTCTATTGCTGCACCGATTTTTATGATTCTGATGGCATTCGGAAATCTTTTCGGTGTCGGGGGATGTGCATTTATTTCACGTTCTCTTGGGGCAAAAGATATGAAGCGTGTGAAAAAAATCAGCAGCTTCAGCTTTTGGGGTGCAATCCTTGTCGGTGTACTTGCTACATTTTTATTGACTGTTGGCGTGAATTGGATTTTACCGCTATTGGGGGCAGATGCTGCCGGAAATATCGCTTCGATTACCGCAGAAAAGGGAAGCGATGCCTATTTGAAACAGGTGGCAAACTGTGAGAAGTTGGAACAGTACACCAGAGATTATTTATTTTATATTGGTCTTGGTAGTATTCCCACAATCCTCAGCAGTGCGATGAGTAACCTGGTAAAAGGAGAGGGTGCTGCGAAAATTTCGATGCTTGGCATGATGATTGGCGCGGTGACCAATATTATTCTGGATCCGATTATGATTCTGGCAATGGGAATGGGCGTAAAGGGTGCAGCCATTGCAACAACAATCGGGAATACGGTTGCAACGCTGTTCTATCTTGGCTATTTGAAGTTCAGCCATACGCTTTTAAGTCCGAATCCAAGATATTTTACCGTAAAAAACGGGATTTTTACCGGTGTATTCGCCATTGGTGTGCCGATGTTCTGTACCAATGTGCTTATGAGTTTGTCGAATTTGCTTCTGAATCGCCTTTTGAATCAGGTGGACGTACTGGCTACAGGCGGTATGGGAATTGCAATGAAGGCGAATATGCTGCTGGTATTCTTACAGCTTGGCATTGGCATCGGCATTCAGCCTTTGGTTGGATTCCATTATGGGGCGAGAAATTTTGAGAAGTTGAACAAGGTTGTTCGCTTTAGTATGCTTTGTACTATTGTAATCGGTACTGTGGTAACGGTACTGTATTATATCTTTACCGATCCGATTATCGGTATCTTCATGAGTTCCGGCAGTTCTGATTCCGCAGCAGATGTGGCAATTCAGCAGGGGTATGCTATGAAGATGCTTCGTGCGCTGATGGTATCCGGACCGTTTATCGGAATTATTTTTGTCAACAACAATGCGTTCCAGGGAATGGGACATGGTATGGCTTCTCTGATTCTGTCTGTCAGCCGTCAGGGTCTTATTTTCCTGCCGGTATTGCTGATTGCAAATGCGATGATTGGCTTAAACGGCATTATTTATGCACAGCCCATTGCAGATATTGCATCGGTGCTGATTGC
>CAYXKI010000015.1:13875-17220 GCA_964465095.1 uncultured Ruminococcus sp. | reverse complement strand
GTTGCCAAAAACCAACATGTGACACGCACTGCGGAACAGCTACATATTGCCCAGCCCTCTCTGACCCAAAGCATTCGTCGCTTGGAAAAAGAACTGGGTGTGCCACTTTTTTACCACAATGGCAGAAACATCGCCCTGACAGAATACGGTGTCTATCTCCGGGATGCCTTAGGTCCGGTACTGGATACCGTGCACCAGATTCCGGAACAGATTCAGGAACTGGCACAGATCCGCAGAAAAACCATTCGCCTGAATGTACTCGCCGCCTCAAGTCTGGTGACCCATGCCCTGATTTCCTATAAAAAGCAACACGATGGACTGAACTTCCGCTTGATTCAGAACTCTCAGTGCGAGGACGCAGATATCACCATTTTCACAAGAGCGTTTTTCCAGAAGCCCTCAGAGACCAAAGAACGCTATCAGATTTTCACAGAGCGGATTTTCTTGGCAGTGCCGGAAAATTCCTCTTATGCCCATTGTACCGGAGTGATGCTTCGGGATTTTGCCAATCAGGATTTTATCAGCCTCTCCGGTTCCAGAAGTATCCGCACCATCTGTGACCGCTATTGCCTCCATGCCGGCTTTGTGCCCAATATCATCTATGAAAGCGATAGCCCGGATACCGTAAAAAACCTCATTGCCGGGGGCTTGGGGGTTGGCTTCTGGCCACACTACACTTGGGGGGAGGCAGACGAACAGATCCGCTTGCTTCCCATCGCAGAACCCACCTGTCAGAGAGACATCGTCCTCCAATTGCACCAACACGGCGCAGCCCAGGAAGAAGCCGTCAACTTCTTCGAATTCTTAAGCGGGTATTTGCAACAGTTGAAAGCATAAAAGGCATAAATGAATTTTTTTAGGGCAACACTCGTCAGATGTTCTCTGTGCGGTGTTGCCTTAGCCCACATCTCCGGGAAACCGGCGTTGTGGGCTTTTTTGTGTGATGTTGCCTTAATACAGGCGGAAATGTATTACAATATTGTCGAAATAAGTCATTCACGCCAAAATAAGGGTCTTTCACGCTGGAATTGTTGACAGATATCGTGAAAATATGCTATAATATCCGAAAATATCGGCAGTGATTTGTTGCAATTTGAACGAAAGTGTGAAACTTGTTTCAGCAGAATCATTGTATCAGGAAAGGGGGGACTGCCGATTCATAGGGGTTGTCTTTATGAATCGGGTTCTTATGGCTGAATATTTATCACCCGGCGTTTATGTAGAGGAGTTTGAGTCAGGTGGCAAGCCCATGGAGGGCGTTGGCACAAGTACGGCAGGCTTTGTGGGACTGGCAGAACGTGGTCCTGTTGGGGGCGTACCGCTGCTTGTCACCAATTTCTCTGATTTCAAGCGGAAATTCGGCGGCTATTTGTCGGCGGCAGAGTTCGGAAACAACCGCTTTCTGGCGTACAGCGTGGAACACTTCTTCCTGAACGGCGGATCAAGGGCTTTCATCTCCAGAGTTGCACCGGCAGATGCCAAGGCTTCCGGGGGTTCGATTCCCGGAGAGAGTCCGGTTGTGGCTTTTACCGCAGCAAATGCAGGAAGCTGGGGGGACGACATCAAAGTCATCATTACTCCGGCATCTAAGGCAAAGACACAGGTCCTGGAACAGCTTGACGAGGGAAAATATCGTGTAAAAAAATCCCTTGGCTTTGAAAGCGGCGACGTTGTTGTCCTGGAAGCCGGCGGAGAGAAGTATTATAACACGGTTGTAAAGAGTCAGGACAACGTCATCGAGTTTGCTTCTCCTTTTGAAACAGATCCGGTAGATCCTGCGCTTGTTCCCAAGAAAACCATCTCTACCTGTGAACTGAACATTGAGGCAAAATATGACGACATTGACGAGTTTTATGGCGATGTGTCCTTTAACGTCACCTCGTCCTCCTATATCGGGAATAAGCTTGCAAAGTCCGCACTGATTACCGCAAAAGTACTTCGCACACCCTCCGGCGATCCCTTTGCTGCTTTGGCAGGGGAGGAGGAATCTGCGGTTGTTACTGTGGAACTGAAAGGCGGCAAGAACGGTTCGAATGCTTCTGTTACCGCAGATGTGTTTATGGGGACAGATAACGGTCCCGGAAAACGTACCGGCATTCAGGCGTTTCTGGATAACGATGTGGTGTCCATTCTGGCAGTGCCCGGAATTACCGACCCCAATGTTCAGCTTACTTTGGTGGCACATTGTGAAAATCTCGGAAGCCGTTTTGCGGTTCTGGATATGCCGGAGACCTTGTCCAATCCCACGGAAATTCTCACCCACCGGAATATCATTGACTCCACCTATGCGGCAATGTATCACCCATGGCTGAACGTCTTTGATCCCTTGGATAAGAAAAATATCATGATTCCTCCCTCCGGTTCTGTCCTTGGAATTTACGCAAGAAGCGACAATACAAGAGGCGTACACAAAGCACCGGCAAACGAGGTTGTCAGAGGTTGTACCGGGTTGTCTGTGCCCTTTAACAAGGGGGAACAGGATATTCTCAATCCAAAGGGGGTCAATCTGATCCGTTCTTTCCCCGGTCAGGGAATCCGTGTCTGGGGGGCAAGAACTGCCTCTTCTGATCCAAGCTGGAAATATGTCAACGTCAGACGACTGTTTATCTATCTGGAAGAGTCGATCAAGGCAAATACCAACTGGGTTGTTTTCGAACCAAACGACGAGCGACTCTGGGCAAGAGTAAAACGTACCATCGACGGCTTTTTGCGTACCATGTGGCGAGACGGTGCACTGGCAGGGTCTACGGAAGCAGATGCATTTTTCTGTAACATCGGACCGTCTACCATGTCCCAGGATGACATTGACAACGGACGCTTGATTTGTGTCATTGGTGTCGCACCGGTGAAACCGGCTGAGTTTGTGATTTTCCGGATTACCCAGAAGACCGGCGGTGCAGAATAAGGTTGTTTGCCCTAGAAAGGATTTGAGAGAGTTATGGCTGGATATTATCCTTATGGAAAGTTCAGATATCGTGTAGAATGTGATGGCTTGTCAGAATTTTTTTCTGAGGTTACAGGCTTTGATGCAAATGTAGATGTATATGAATATCGGGAAGGCAGCCAGAAAACCACACCTCTTAAGGTGTCCGGTTTGCGGAAATATGGAAACGTTACGCTAAAGCGTGCAGTTTCCGAACAGAATGCCACAGAGTTGTGGGATTGGTGGACGGTTGCCTCCGACAAAGAACCGGAGCGGAAATCTCTGGCAATTACCCTGATGGATAACGATGGAAACGATGTGGCAACCTGGAACATTGAAGAGGCGTGGCCGGTAAAATACACTGCGCCGGATTTCAATGCAACGGCTTCCGAGGCTGCAATGGAGTCAATTGAACTTGCCCA
>CAYXKI010000015.1:0-13775 GCA_964465095.1 uncultured Ruminococcus sp. | reverse complement strand
CGGATTTCAATGCAACGGCTTCCGAGGCTGCAATGGAGTCAATTGAACTTGCCCATGAAGGCATGACAAGAGTACTCTAGGATTTATCAGAAAAATTATCACTCCGCTGTTTTGGGCGATATCGCCTTAGTGCCTGTTCGTATCTCGGCTTGTACTCTTCTCATGGATGCGTTGAAGCCAAAGAAACGGAGGTCAGAAAAACAGCGGAGTTTTTTTGGGAGGAAGTGGAAAAATGGCATTTGAAACAGAATTTTCGTTTGTCTTGCCCAGAGGCTATGTGGATCAGACCGGGACGGTTCATCGGGAGGGGGTTATGCGCCTTGCAAATGCTGCCGATGAAATTTTGCCCCTGCGAGATCCAAAGGTACAGCAAAATCCGGGCTATCTGACAATTATTTTACTCACTCGTGTAATTACAAGGCTTGGTTCTCTCTCCATGATCACTACCAAAACCATTGAGGGACTTTTCACCATGGATCTTGCCTATCTCCAGGATTTTTATGAGCGGATCAATGCCATGGAAATGCCGAAGTATAAGTGTATCTGCCCCCATTGCGGAGAAGAGGTAGACGTTCCTGTAAATTTTATGGAAACCGTAGAATAGGGCTTTATTCCAAGGAAAAACTCTACGAGGAAAGTGCATTTCTGGCGTATTACACCCACTGGAGTCACGAAGAAATTATGCAGCTTTCCCACTTGGATCGGATTCGATGGTGTCAGGAAATCTCAAAAATCAACCGGAAAATCAACACAGAGTCCGGACGAGAGGAAAAGAAAAACGTTTTCACAGTTTAGACATTCTGCGGTAGTACAAAGGAGAACAGGATATGGGCGGAGAGAGTTATGTAAACGGCAGCGTTTTCACGGTAGAATTTCACGGCGTTGTGCTTGGGTTTTCCAGAATTTCCGGGATTGGTTCTACAAAGGAATATGAAACCTATGCAGAGGGTGGCGGTGCGTTGCATCTTCTGCCAAAGTCCCACAATTCTGCCGGTACAATCGTTCTGGAAAAGGGCGTTTCTCTGGCAGAGAGGGAGATCCCCATGCTGTTTCCGGCAGGGTCTGTGGTGTCTGATCTGGTGATTACCCTGCGAAAACAAAATCAACCGGTAGAACGATATCTTATTGAGTCCGGTGTCATTGCCGGGTGGGAGTTGTCCGAACTGGACGCAATTTCTGCCGGGGTTGCCATTAAAAAGTTCACCATCGCCCATACCGGAATCCGGACATTATAACGCTATAAAAGGGAGAAATTATGGTAAAACTGATCCGTCCAAGACGATATCTTTCCGGAACCACAAGCACAGCGTTTGCAAAGAAAATCCTCGAAAAGGCAGCCCCGGTTTCCTTCGACCGACAGGGGGACGCATCCCTTGTCTACTTGTTTTCATCGGGTTCTACGCAGGAGGATCACGAGGAACTTTTCCGCTTGCTTCTGGGACTGCTGGATCTTTTGTCAAAGGGAACAAAACGTCAGACTGATACACGTCGGATTACCCAGATGGCAGCATATGTCCGGGTTGCCTTGGAACAGCGTGAAATGCGAGGAGGAGATCATCTCTCCCGGAATCTGACCCAGGTTTATAACCGGATTGTAAATCACATCAACCAGAACCGGGAACTGTCCACCGAAACGCTGTCTGCACTCTATCAACAGGTGTACACCATCTATCGAAACGTTCCGGCAATCAAGTCCCCCTCTCTTTCTTTTGCACAAATCCGGCAACAGTTTGTGGGAAGCCCCAAGACTATGCATTCTGTGGGAATTGTGCTGAATACCATGAACCAATCTATTCTGCAACAGATACGCCGCAATCCCTCTTATCAGAATCTGATTCAAAAGGACGAGAACGGCTTTTCTCTTTTCCGGCAAACGGTGCAACGCACCATGGAAACCCACGCCCTCAAAGCCCGGACTGTGCAGTTTTTGCAACAACTGGATTCCGGGGGAAAGACGGTACTTCAGCACTTTTTTGAACGAGACTATCTCCCTCTTTCGGGACAGGTTGGCACATCCTATCTCACAAAGTCCGGTGCATCTGGCAGGAATGTGGAGGTCTTTCTGACTCATGGAACCCAAAAGGAACTTGTTTCGTTCTTTCGTCAGCTTGACATCTATTGCCGAAAACAGCAGGAAACCCGGCGACAGGAACTCCGGGAAAAGATTGCCCTTGCGCCAAAGGTGGGAAAGCCCGCTCCCTTTTCTTTTGCTACGGTGACAGAAATCGAAAACACCATCGCTTTTGCCCAGCAGCAGGGATATTATTCATTTGTCGAGATCCAGATGATGAAAGAAGCCTTGCGACTTTATCGCTACCGGGAAACAGAAGCACAGCAATTGCAGACAAACCTCTCTGATTTCTCTAAGGCATTTGTGGCAGCAGTTTCAGAGGCAGTAACAAGACATCACGATTTTGCAAGGCACTTTCTGGAACGGATTCAGGAGGATCGGGAACTCTCTGTGAAGTACAGCCAATATCTTATTGATCAGATTACTGACCCCGGTCAGGTTGGCTTGCAAGCCTCCTTGCGGACATATTTTGCTGCCCACGGACAGACCCGGCTTGTAGAACTTCTCTCCCTACTGGAACAAGAGAAACGGGCAACCCCCAAAGAGAAAGGGGCATTGCAACAGAGAATTCACCGCAGCCTGGAAACCTTGTTGCACCAGCCCTATTCCGGAACGGTTTCCACAAAGGCACTTTTTACCCGATTGGTACAACAGGAACAGACTGCCTCTCTGCGTCCGGTAACACAGCTTTTGTTGCAATATGCACAAAGCCCGGAAAGCACCCGATATCGCATGGCACAAAGCGTGCGTAGCTTGGAATTGCCGGCAAAAATGGCACTGAGCGAAACCGTTGTGTCCTATGTGCAAAATCACCCTGCCCCTCAGACATTGAATGCGTCTTTTCTGACCTTGGCAAAAGAATTGGAGGAGATTTGCTTTCAACAGTCGAGTTATGGTGCAACAGAATCCGGGGAACAGGTTCACAGTGCCTTTGCACGGTTTTTCCGGACAGACAACAACATCTCGGATTTCTCCGAAGTTTATGAGCGGTTCTTCCACCTCCCTGTGGATGCGCCTGCCTCACAGACCACACTGGAATTTGTCCACGCCCTCCCGGCTGAGGAACTGGAAACCGTGGCACGACTTACGACGCTTCTGGCGGCAGAATATCCCACCTTTCAGCCTCTTGATACCCGGTTGCAAGGATTTCTCCGGGAGAATCGTGTGCAGCTTCACCGCTATCTGCGAACCGAAGACAACCGCACTGTTTTTCACCATAGCACCTATCAGGAGGCATTGGAGACGGTATGGGAACACCCGGAACAGGTCTTGTATCATCAGGCAGCCTATGAAACCACCCGGAACTTTTTGTCCCGGAAAATCGAAGAAACCCAAGGCTTGGGGCAAGAGATTCTCTCCACGGCAATTTCCGAAAAAATCCTCTCTCTGGTGGGCAGCAGTCCCCTTACGGTTTCACGGCTTTGGGAGGGCATGGAGGGGAGCGAAGAACTGACCCTTTTGCGACAATACTTCTCAGAAAATGGAAAGACAGAAGAACTTGAAAGTGTATTGCAATCGTTCTTTACAGAGATTACCACCCAACGTGCCCATGGAACGGTCTGGAACACCAAGGCACTGGCAGAGCGATTCCGAAACCGCTTGCAAACCACCTCTTTGTTTTCCGCATTGCATCAGGCAGCCTTTTTGCATCGTGAGGGACTGGAACGATTTTATCAGAACTGGACAAACCGGATTGCTGACGCAATTTCTCTTCAGACCACAGAGAGTCTGGAGGAACACAAAGCGAAACTGGAAGAACTGGATCAAACATTCTGGGTGCAACATCTCAGTCAGACCATGGAACGCTTTCTTGTAGAGCACTCCTTTTCTTTCAACCGAAAAGACATTCAGACCGTTTCCGAACTCTTTGGAAAGGCAGTGACCAACCGCACCGAGGGAATGACCGCACGTTCTGCACAGGAACTTGCTTTTGGTCTGGTAGAGACCCTGACCCAAGAGGAGGAGAACACCATTGATCCGATGTCCCTTGTGGCAGAGGCAGTGTATCGTCGGATTTGTAGCAACAATGTCCTCTTGTCCGAGGTACAGCAATACGCCACCGCCACCGCACGAGAGGCAGAATATGAGAGTCTGACCGAAAAGCTTATTTTTGGACTGAGCCGGAATTTCAAACCTGATACCACCCTCTCCAGAAGAGCGCAACTGGAACACACCACAGAACAGACCTTGCTGGATTCTCCGCTCTATCTCTCTTTTGTGGAAAACATGATTCATGGCACGTATCAGAGTACATGGCTTGGACAGGGAACAGAATATTTGCTACAGAACGTCTATCAGCGTACCGCAGAACACCTTGCAACCCGGTCTTCTTTCTTCTCCTCTCAGACAGAAACGGTACAGACTTTGCTCTCCCGGTTAGAGGGCGTTTCCGTGGAGACCCAGAAGTTCCACCGAACAGATTCCGCCACAGATTCCACAACTGTGACAGAACACACAGACACGTCTGTGCCGGCAGAGAGAGCACAAGAGCGAGAGCCCCTTTCTGTTGCAAACGCTTTCTCCCAGGAGACGACCCTTTCTTTTGTCACGCAGAATTCCACCGCATCGTCCCAAAAGCGAGAGGAAACCACCTTGCAATTGGAGACCATACGCAATCGCATGGAACATCTCTCCGGAGAACTGGAACAGCTTCGGAAAAATCAACAGCAGCAAAGCCGGGAATTTCTGCGAAAATCCGATGCCATAGCCATGGAAGAACAATTCACCAGAACACTGGAACGGGACATTTATCTTGCAGGAAAGCGACATGGTATCTACTAGGACGACACTGCACAAATAAGACAATATCACAACCGGGGAGGGAAACACAATGTATCAGAAAGCACAGATCAGCGTAGAACTTGGGGAGACCATTCCGGTGATGTTCAATCCCACAGAGTACAGTCTGGACACCGGTGCAAATTACAGCACCATTCAGGTTCCGGGCATGGATGGACCCATTACCCAATTTATCGCCGGGGCACAGGACAGCCTGACCATACAGCTTTTGTTTAACACCTATCAGCCCCCGGTATATCAACCGGAACAAAAACGCACTGTCCCTGTTCCGGATGGACAGATGGAAGATGTAACCATCTATACCGCAAAGCTTTACGGATTGACCCGGATCAAGGGGGCATTGCATCGCCCTCCGATCTGCACCTTTCGCTGGGGATCCTTGCAATTCAAAGGCGTTGTGACAAATGTTCACCAACAGGTTACCATGTTTCTGGAAAGCGGAAAACCGGTGCGTGCTTTTGTGGATGTGACCTTTCAGTCTGTCCTTGATCCACTGCTTTCCAAAAAGGCTTCGCCCTTTGAATCTCCGGACAGAACAAAGTACAGGACGCTGGATGAGAGTTCCAGCCTGTGGCTTCTGGCATATGAAGAGTATGGAGATCCGGAACAGTGGAAAGTCATTGCAAAAGCCAATGGAATCAGCAACCCCTTGGATATCAAGGCAGGAATGCAGGTGCTTTTGCCACCGATTACACCATAGTGGAGGATGAAAATGGGACTGTTGAATCTTGGATATTCTTCTTATGAGGCATTGTCCTTGCGGTATGGCGGATTTCAGGCACCGACTATGAAAGTGCTTGTCAACGACAATCTCCTGACCCTGATCCTCTCCGCCCTTGCACCGGGAAATGGAAGCGGTTTTCTCACCGATGGGGTGACGGTAACCCTGAGTAGCGACAGTGCCTCCAGTGCAAGCTTTTCCATTGTGGATTGCTATGATGCGACCTTGCGTCATTTCAAGCGGATTCTCTCGGTGGGGTCAAAAATCTGTATCCTTATGGGATATGGTTCGGCATTGCTGCCGGTGTTTGCCGGCTATGTGGATGGGATTTCCTATGAATTTTCGGAAAAGCCTGTGGCAACCGTAACCGCTTTTGATGCAGTAAAGCTGATGCGAGAGAGCGGTGCAGTAGAACGCACTTGGGATGATGGGAGATTTTATACTGCGACAATTCTGGAAATCATGGCAGATTATGCAGACATCTGTCCTTTGCCTGTGACAAATATTCTGCCAACGTTGAAAACCCACGGACATCTGCAACAGAACTCCAATAATTATGATTACATCAAACAAGTGCTTTGCAAATATTGCGACAGGGATTTGCTGGTGCGTGGAGGGTATGCTTTTCTGGTAGATGCTTATCTGCAATTCGGAAAGCTGACGGATCTGGGCTTTGGCTTTGGTCTTACACGACTTTCCGTGACACCGTCCTATAAAAAAGTACAGGCAACCGTCACCGGGGACAAACTCTCTGGGGCAATGGCAACCAGCACCGTAAAAACCGGTGACAGCTATAAAAGTTCTATGAACAAGCCGGAACGCCTGAGCGTCAGTGCACCGCTGAAAACGGCTGCGGATTGCAAGCTTTTCGCCAATCGTCTGGCAAGCGACGCAGCAAAAGAGGCACAGCGTGCCAGTGGAAGTTGCGTGGGGATTCCGGATCTTGTGCCGGGCGTAGGGCTTGGCTTTTTCGGGGTGGATGCAGCGTGGTCAAACAGAACCTATTACGTAGACACTGCCACCCACACCTTTAACGCATCGGGCTATACCACCTCTTTTACCACAAAGGGATGGAACTGAGAAGGAGAAGAAAATGAACATCGGCGAAAATATCCACGGTGGGACAGAGGGACAGCGAGGGGATCAGAACAAACCGGCAAGTCTTGCCATGGGAATTGTAAAAAGCAACTGGAATCCGCTGCACCCCGGCATGGTACAGGTAAGCATTCTTGTAGACGGCGGAAACGAAAGCGTCAGCGACTGGATGCCTGTTGCCTCTCCCTATGCGGCAAATCAGTGTGGACTTTATCTGTTGCCGGAAGTGGGGAGCACTGTAATTATTGGCTATGTGGATGACAATTCTGTTTCCCCTGTGGTAATCGGTTCTCTCTGGATCAAACAGGGAAAAAGCAACAGTGCCCTTCCCGGAAACACTGCTGCCAGTGAAAATCCGGTCAAGGTCTTTTCCACGTCTAAGGGGCAGATGATCAAATTTGACGAAAGTAGCACAAGCCCCTCTATTGAGATTCTCTCTGCCAAGAAACAGCGTGTGTTTCTGGATGACAAAAACGAGAAAATTATTCTCTCCAGTGGTGGGTCTGAAAACAAGATTACCATAGAGGGCAAAACCGGCAACATCTCCATTGAGGCAAAAAAAGGGGTTTCTATTAAAGTCGGGGGAAAAGATGCAATTTCGATTTCCTCTACAGAAACCACTGTGAAAAGCACCAAGATGAAATATGATGGAAATGTGTTGGAGTTAAAGGGCAAACAGACAAAGGTAGAGGGCACAGCGGTAGAGGTAAAATCCTCCGGTAACCTGACCCTGCAATCCAGTGGCATGGCACAGGTTAAGGGGTCAATGTTAAAATTAAATTAGAACGAGTTCTTAGTGGAGAAGAAAATGAATGCAGAAAAAAACTTTCTCGGAACCGGATGGCGGTTTCCGGTTGGAGTAGACAAAGTAACAGGGCGAATTGCCGAAAGCAGCTATGAGGAAAAGATTGCACAGTCCATTCAACTGATTCTGCGAACCCGACCGGGGGAACGGGTAATGCGTCCGACGTTTGGGTGTAATTTGCAACGCTTTGTCTTTTCGGAGATGAATTATACCGTCATGCAGGAAATCGAGGGCGAGGTGCGACAAGCCCTGATTCTCTGGGAGCCCAGAATTATTGAGGTCTCTGTCACCTGTAAGCCACAAGAGGGGCAAAGTGGTGTGTTGCTGATTGAGATTTCTTATGTGGTACGAAGTACCAATAATCCCTATAATTTAGTGTATCCTTTTTACCTTGGTACAGCATAAGCATTTGTAGGAGGTGTCGTATGGAAATTCCAAAGCTGGAGAAACGAAACAATCAGGAGATCATTCATCAGATGCAGACCCTTGCGGCATCTTACACCCCCCAGTGGAATTTTGACCCCACAACCCCGGATATGGGGGCGGCTGTTGCAATGTGCTATGGGGAAATGCTTTGCCAGGTTATCGAAAAATACAATCGCACACCGGAGAAAAATCTTCTGGAATTTTTCAGCTTCCTAGGGGCAACCCCACTTCCTCCGGAACCGGCAAGGGGCTATGTACAGTTCTTTGTCTCCGGCAGTGAAAACAATGTCCCCGGAGAATTCCTGCAAGCCGGTACAGAATTGCAAGGGGCAAACCCACAGGGAGAGATGGTGGTTTATTCCACGAAAGAACCACTGTTTGTTCTGAACAGCACGTTGACACAAGTCTGGTATACAGACAGTCAGTCAGATCGGATTTGCTGTCTTTTTTCCGGGGAGGAAACCGCAGAAGTTTCGGTTTCCCTTGACGCAGAACGCTGGGAAACACTACAGCAACATCAGCTTTTGTTTTGCTGTGACACTTGCGATGCAGTTACCCCGGAACTTACCGGCTTCCTGGAGGTCTCTCTTGTAGGAACATCTCCGCAACAAAACCACGCTTTTCTGGAAAAACTTGTGGGAAACGGACTTTTTTACGCATCGGACATTGGCTTTGTCCCTTGTGAGGATCTGCGACTGGAGGGGGAACAGATTCGGTTCTCTTTTGATCCCAAGCATCTGCCGGTGCGTATCACAAATGGAGAAACCGAGGGAAACTGGTTTCGGCTTCGGGTGCAACAAGTGGGGCATGAAACGATGCAGTATCTCTCCGCCCTTTGCCTTGGCACAAAGGGGGATTCCCTGAAACCGGAGGGCGTGTTTGGGGAAACCGGAGAACTTCTGCCCCATCGTTTCCGCCCCTTTGAAGAGGGACTGATCCCATACAATGCGGTATACTTTGTCAGCAACGCTGTCCTGTCCCGGAAAGGAAGCGAGATCTGTCTGGAATTTCTGATGCAATATCACAGAGAACCCATTGCCGGAAGTGTGCAGGAAGAAGAGATTGACTGGAAGTATATCATGAAGAAATCCCACTTGAAAAAGCCGGTAGAATATGAAATCAGCGTCCGCAGCGTGGTGTGGGAGTATTTTAACGGTTCCGGGTGGGTGCGTCTTTTTCGGGAGAATCAATACGGGGATGTCTTTCATGGAGAAAATGACGGCAGACGGGTGAAGTTGCAGTTTCACTGTCCCACAGATATGGAAAAGGTTTTTCTGGCATCGGGGGCGTGTTATGCCATTCGTGCCCGAATTGTATCGGTGGAAAATTATATGCGGACAAATGGAACATATCTTGTGCCGGAAATCATTGACCCAAGGTTTTCTTATCATTATGCTGTCGCCCCTGTTGCAAAAGAACTTGTCACAGAAAATTGCATGGAACAAAAACGCTATGCAAGACAGCAAACCGACACCGCATTTCAGCCCTTTTATGGTATCCGGGAAAGTGGGAAGACTTTGTACTTCTGTTTCACTGCCCCCCTGGCATATGTGGGAACAAAGCTGCTTTTCCTTTGCCGTCAATTTGACACAGAAAAAAATCGCTTCTATCGTTGGGAGTATTATGGCAAAGAGGGATGGGCAGAGTTTTCCTGTAACGACGCAACCAACGGACTTGCAAAAACCGGAATTCTGACGGTGTCTGCTCCTCACGCCTTTGTGGAAACCGAAAAATTCGGACAAAGGGGCTATTGGATCCGGTTGCGATTTGAAAAGCCGGAATCTTTTCCACAAGGGCAGCAAATCCGGGTGATTTTAAACGGCGTAGAAGCAGAAAATACACAGCTTCACGCACCGGAATATTTTTACGTCTCCAAGGAAGAACAGCTTGTGTGCAAATTAAGTGCAGCAAACGTGTATCGTGCCAAGGTGATGGTCAACGAATTTCCCGACTTGTCCGGATTAGAGGCAGACCGTATGATCCGGGAACACAAGGCAGAACCGGTATATGAGGAAAGCGGTGCTTTGTCTATGCTGTGGGTAACGTGGTCAGAAGCTTTGGATGGTGCATTTCATGGGGCAGGAAAGCGAGAATATCTCCTGAATCGGGAAACCGCCGAAGTTGTCTTTTCCGGAGAGGGAAAATTGCCCCCGGCATCTTTGGGGGAGAATGTAAAAATTTCCTACCTCACCGGCAATGGTGCATCCGGGAACCTGCCTGCCGGAACAGAACTGATGCTGCATAAAAATCCCGGACTGATTTCCCGGGTGTGCTGTCCTGTGCAATTGTCCGGTGGCGTAAGCCGGGAATCCTTGGATCAAACCATTCGTCGCTGTGGAGAAACGCTTCGCCTTTTGGGGCGTGGCTGTACCAAATTCGATTATGAAAGCATAGTACGCCATGCCGACCGGAATGTCCGAAAGGTTCGCTGTCTGGGTGGCAGAAATCAACAGGGAGAACGGGAACACGGTACAGTCACTTTGGTGGTGCTTTTGAAAGATATGGATCGCTTTCCGGAAGCTAGCGAGAAAATCCGTGCAGCCTTAGAAGCCCGGACAAGTAGTGCCATTCTGGGAAACCGACTTTCCATTGTCCGTCCCCTTTTCTTAGCCTATGAGATCACCCTGGATCTGACCATAAGCGGGTTTGAAAAAGGCAATTCCATCCGGGAGGCATTGGAACAGCTTTTGCGGAAATATTTTCATCTGTTCCATGGGGGAAACAACGGAAACGGCTGGGAAATTGGCGATATGGCAGCAGAAATGGACTTGTACGGTGTTATCTCCAATGTAGAGGGCATTGAGAAAATCAACAGCTTTTCTCTGACGGTGCACGGAGAGGAACAAGAGGTTCTGACCGGGGGCGCACTGGAGGAGATCCGCACCCACGGCAATTCTATTCCCACCTTTGGCAATCTGAATTTGTCTTTCCGGGTGGAGTAATTCATAGGAGGTGAGAGAAAATGCTTCAATCAGAGGAATTGGACAGAGAAAGCTATGAGGAAATCCGAAAGCGTGGAATGGGGCTTTTGCAAGGCATATCTCCGGATTGGAATGATTATAACGCCTCTGATCCCGGTGTGACGATTGTGGAACTGATGGCGTGGTTTACGCAGCAGCAGCAATATCATCTGAGTAGAATCGGCGAGGAACAACATCTGCGCTATTTAAAGCTTCTGGGGACTGCCCCCAAGTCGGTGCAGCCTGCCTGTGCTTATCTTATCATCAAGGGAAAAGGAATGCTTCCGGAGGGCACACGCTTTTATGCAGACGAAATCCCTTTTGAAACGGCATATGCAATCAGCGCCACAGAGAACACCATTTTAGGGGTCTCTACGGGAGAGAGAACCTGTTCTGATTCCACGGGGCTGTTTTCGGATTTTCGTGGCAATTTTCAGATTGCCCCTTTCGGAGAGAAAGAACGCTTTGATGATTTCACCATTTATCTGAAAGACAAGCCGGAGAAAAACGCTGTTTTAAGCTTTTATTTTGCGGTAAAGCCGTGGAAACATGCTGCGCCGATTACAGAAGATTTTCTCCCCTTTACTACCCTCCGTGTCCGATTGGGGGAAGCAGATTGTACGGTTTTGCTGGATGAGACAAAGGGCTTTTGCAAAAGTGGCGTGCTTTGCTTTCAGGTGACAGGAGACGCTGTGGCAGATCAAGAGGGACGCTATGCCCTTACAATTTCTGCAGAAAGCCGTGCCTATCCAAGTACCCCGATTTTATCCGGAATCTTGCCGGACACAGTGCTTGCCTTTCAAAAAGAAACCCACCGTGGGGTGACAAAGGAAATGGTGGAAACCCTGTCGCAAGAGGCGTTGCAGGAGGATTTTCTCGGAAGTGCCTATGGGGTTTGTAAATTCCGCCTCCCGTTTCCCATGCAAGCTGTCATCCCCCATTCTATTGCGCTGTATGTGAAAGAAGCAGAGGGCATTTTCCGGTGGGATTGCGTGGAGGATTTTGATGCAGCAGATGCTTATTCCAGAGTGTTTCGTTATGACAGAAAAACCGGGGAACTTGTCTTTGGGGATGGATTTCGTGGAATGCCCCCGGAGGGGGAGATTTACCTTATGGAATGCGTTTCCTGTCTGGGGTCTGGGGGAAACGTCAACACCGGGATGATTGGAACTTCTCCGGGAGATGCCCCTTTTTCCGCTATCAATTTCCTGCCCTCTATCGGTGGGATGGCTGCGGAAACCATAGAAGATTGCTTTGCAAGGGTGCAACGAGAACAGAACGAGTCGGAACGCTGTGTGACCCTTGGGGATTATGAAGCAGCAGTGCGACGCACCCCCGGTGTTCCGGTAAAGCAAGTAAAGGCATTTTCCAGAGAGGGTGCAGAAAACTGTATCTGTATCGTGGTAGAACTGGACAGCCAGACAGAACAAGGCAGTGCAGGGTGTTTGAAAAACCTGAAAAAGGCGCTGCTGCCAAAGATACTCATCGGCACAAAGCTGGAATTTCTGTCTCCGGAATATGTTCCGGTACATCTCTATGTGCAGATCGGGACAAACCCTTATTACACCGACTGTCACAGAATGACAGAAGAGGCAATCCGCAGATTTTTTGACAGTGGGGCAATTCCCTTTGGGGCAACAATCGGGAAAACAAAACTCAGCCGCTATATCACCGGACTTGCATGGGTAAAGGCACTGAAATCCTTGGATATTTCCGTCTCCGGGGGAAGTGGTAGGATTTTGAACAATGGGGATATCAAACTGGAAAACCACTGTCTTCCACAGGTGGAACAGATTGTTTTGTCAATTTCAGAAGGATAAGGACGACGCTTATGAGAGAAAAAGCAGCGTATTTTGTGATCAATAAACCAAAAGATTTTGCCTGTGGCTTTGGTGGCAGCAAGGCGGAATCTGGCTGGCTGCTGGATACAACCTATTGGTCTCGTGTTTTTGACAGCCGGAGAGAGGGCATGAACTGGTACAAGCTTGTGTCGGTGGTGGAGATCCCGGTAAACTGTGGGGTGGAAATTACGGTGTATGCCACAGACTCTGCGGAGATTCTGGTGGGAGATCGGCAATATGCCCTTTCGGACTGGTTGCACCGGGAACAACCGCAAGCGGAAAAGAAACAGCCTTTGCAAGCACTTCCCCATAAGACCCTGCGCTTGTCGCCGGATTTTCTTCTTACAGATCTCTCCGGACGGTATCTGTTTTTTACCATAGAAAGTGTTTCCTCCGGTACGGCATTTGCAAAGGTGATACAGATGCAGCTATACTGTAATCCCTACTCTTGGCTTGATTTCCTGCCGGAAATTTACCGGGAAGAGGACGATGGATTTCTCAGACGCTATCTTGCAATTTTTCAGACGATGTATGAGGAGATGGAGGAGAAAATTGAAACCACGGCGGAAAACTATACGGCAGAAAAATCCTCCTATGAATTTCTCCAATGGCTTTCCACTTGGTACTGTATGGAAACCCCCAATCTCTGGAATCCGCAGCAACTGCGGTATCTGGTGAAAAATGCAGGGAGAATCTATCGCCAACTTGGTACAAAGGCGTGCGTCAAAGAAATCTGCACCCTTTATCTTGGAGAGACTCCGGAGATTGTGGAGTATTATGACCCGGAGGCAGAACGCATTGCAGCCGCTTATGGACTTAAGGTGGAACAGGTGCGGATTGATCCCTTTGTGTTTACCATCCTTGTTCCCAGTCGAACGCTTCGTGGGTCGGAATATCGTGTCTTTCTGGAAATCCTGAACCATTGTATCCCGGCATATATGGAGGCAAATGTACTCTTCCTGTCAGAATTAAAGCGCAAGAAAGCATATATTGGAACGGAAACGAGAATGACAGAAGAGGGCGGCTTGTTGTTGGCAGAGTGAGAACAAGTTCTAAG
>CAYXKI010000014.1:10749-17372 GCA_964465095.1 uncultured Ruminococcus sp. | reverse complement strand
GCACTCCGCTTTTTGTTTCATCTGACAAAAAATCTGACTGCGCATCTGACGCACAGTCTTTGTGCGGTGTCGCCTTTATTATATCACAAGTCCACAGATTTCTGCAACCATCATTTTAATACATCGTGATTACTAATAGACATTATGTTGTTTAACAAGATAGATTGTCGGGAGATTTTTTTCGAAATATGGAAAAAAAGTTTTTGAAACCCTTGCAATTTTCTTCGGAATGGAGTATAATAGAATGTGCGTAAGGCAACATTATGTGGATTTCTGTAATGTTGTATCTGACTTGAGGTGACATCCTACAATGAAAGGTGTCACCTTAGAAACCCTTATTAAAATTTAGGAGGACACGCATTTATGTTAGTATCGGCAAAAGATATGATGCAGAAAGCGATGAAAGGCAAGTATGCAGTAGGACAGTTCAACATCAACAACCTGGAGTGGACAAAGGCAATTCTGAACACAGCACAGAAGCTGAACTCCCCGGTAATCCTGGGCGTTTCCGGTGGTGCTGGTAAGTACATGACCGGTTTCAAGACAGTTGCAGACATGGTAAAGGCAATGGACGAGTCTCTGGGCATTACCGTTCCGGTTGCAATTCACCTGGATCACGGTACTTATGATCAGTGCTATGATTGCATTAAGGCTGGTTTCACTTCCATTATGTTCGACGGTTCTCACTTCCCGATCGAAGAGAATCTGGCAAAGACAAAGGAATTGGTTGCTGTTGCTCATAAGCTTGGTCTGTCTATCGAGGCTGAGGTTGGCGCAATCGGCGGCGAAGAAGACGGCGTTGTCGGCAAGGGCGAGTGTGCAGATCCGCAGGAGTGTAAGACAATCGCAGATCTCGGTGTAGACATGCTGGCAGCAGGTATCGGCAACATCCACGGCGTATACCCGGATAACTGGGAAGGTCTGAGCTTTGAGACACTGGCAGCCGTAAAGGAAACTGTTGGCGATATGCCGCTGGTACTTCACGGTGGTACTGGTATTCCGGACGATCAGATCACAAAGGCAATCTCTCTTGGTGTTGCAAAGATCAACGTAAACACAGAGTGTCAGTTGGTATTTGCAGAAGCAACCAGAAAGTACATCGAAGAGGGCAAGGATCAGCAGGGCAAGGGCTTTGACCCGAGAAAGCTCCTCCTGCCGGGTTATGAGGCAATCATGGCAAAGGTTGAGGAGAAGATGAACCTGTTTGGCTCTGTAGGCAAGGCGTAAGGAAAATTACATTGTCTTAGAACAAGTTCTTATAACGGAAAGGAATGTGTACGATGAAAATCGCAAAAGTTATATTGCTTGTTGTGGAAATTACCATGTACATGCTGGGAATCGTCCTGGCTGTCTCTCGTCTGATTGATATGACCAATCCGGAGGAAGAGACAAAAGAGTTAGAAACAGAGGCGTAAGTCTTTGTATTAAGATGAAAATGAGCCGGCTGGGAGGAATTTTCTTCTCAGCCGGTTTTTACATAGTACTTTTTTGGAACCCGTGGAAATTTGTAAATTTTTCAAGAAAAAAACGTACTTTTTTATTCAACGGACTTGATTTTTGTGCGGACTGATGCTATAATATAAGTAATCACATGCAGCAAAAGACCGGAATCCCACCGGTCTTTCGTTTATATTAGGGATTGCTTGAGGGGGAAGCCTTTTCAAATGAGCCCAAAGGGAATATCAGAAGAGGGGATGCCGGGGAGAACCGGTGTGCCGATTTTTCTAAAAGGAGCAGATGCCATGAAAATGAAGAAGTTCGGTGGGACAGAAAAGACTGTCTATGAACTGGTAAAGCCGATTGCAGAATCCTTGGGATATACAATCTGGGATGTCAGCTATGAAAAGGAGGGCGCATATTGGTATCTTCGGGTGTTTATTGATCATCCCGAGGGAATTACAATTGAGGATTGCGAAAAGGCAACCCGTCCCATCAATGTCGCAATTGATAAAGCCGACCCGATTTCTCAGGCATATGTGTTAGAAGTCGGTTCTGCGGGATTAGAACGTGAACTGAATCAGGATTGGCACTTTGAGGCGAGTCTTGGGATGTGTGTTCGTGCCCGTGCCATTCGTCCTATTGATGGAGAAAAAGAATGGATCGGCATCCTTACGGGCTTTGATGCAGCGCAAATTACCATACAGTCGCAGGAGGAAGAAGCAGCAACCGTTTCTCTTCCGCTGGGAGAGTTATCCTATGTGCGGCGGTATGTAGATGTAGAGTTTTAAACATTGGAGGAAGAATAGAAACATGGACAATCAGTTTTTTGAGGCACTTTCTACACTGGGAAGTGAAACAAACGTGGACACCGAACTGTTGGTGGAAAAGGTAAAATCTGCGATGCTGAAAGCAGCAAGAAAGGCATATCCGGATTGCGAGGAGAATATTCGTGTAGAAATTGATCCGGCAACCAAGACCTTTGAGATGTATCTCAAGCAGACCGTCGTTGACGACGAACCCATTTATGAGAATGAGGTGAATATTGCCGAGGCACGTACCATTGATCCCAATGCTTATGTAGGCGGTTTTGTAGAAAAGCGTCTGGATATCTCCAAATTCGGTAGAGCCGCAGCACAGTCTGCAAAGCAGTCCATTAAGGGCGATCTGAGAGAGATCAACCGGGAACGGATTCTGGGCGAATTTCAGGATCTGGAAAATGACTGCATTACCTGTAAAGTAACGCAGGTTGAACCGGGTGGTACAGCAACACTACAGTATAATAAGACGGAACTTTACCTGTTCCGTAATGAGCAGATTCCCGGCGAGGTACTGGAAGAGGGACAGATGGTAAAGGTATACATTACCACCATTGCCAACAAGCAGAAAAAGCCGATCATTAAGATTTCCAGAGTTCGCAAGGAATTGGTAAAACGCCTGTTCGAGTTGGAAATTCCGGAAATTTATGATGGAACAGTAGAACTAAAGGCGATTTCCAGAGAAGCAGGGTCTCGTACCAAGGTTGCTGTTTACTCTAAGGATGCAAACGTTGATGCAATCGGTGCATGTATCGGACCGAAGCGTTCCAGAATTTCTGCAATTGTTTCGGAGCTCAATGGGGAAAAGATTGACATCATCCCTTACAGCGAAAATCCGGAAGAGTTTATTGCAAAGGCACTTGCACCGGCAACGGTTCGCAGCGTGACCATTCTGGATGAAGAGGAACGCACTTGCACGGTAAAGGTTCCCAATAATCAACTCTCTCTTGCCATTGGCAATAAGGGACAGAATGCAAAGCTGGCAGCAAAGTTGACGGGCTATAAGATTGACATCAAGCCGGAATTTGATGTGATTCCACCGGAGGCAACAGAAGCAGATACCACTTTGGAGCAGAGCGTTGCAGAACCGGAAACAAAAATTGAAACAGAAGCCGCTGAACCGATCGTAGAAACCCCGGAGACAAATGGAGGCGAGTAAACGTGAAAAGCAAAAAAGTACCCATGCGTTTGTGTGTTGGCTGTGGGGAAATGCAGCCGAAGAAAGATTTGATTCGTGTGCTGAAAGGCGAGGATGGAGAGGTGGAATTGGATTTCACCGGAAAAAAATCCGGCAGGGGCGCATATTTATGTAAAAAGATGGATTGCCTGAACGCAGCACAGAAAGGGCACCGTCTGGAACGTTCCTTTGGATGTCGGGTGTCTGTTGATGTATACGAGGAGATGAAACATGTACTGCAAGAAGAACTGGACAGAGGGGACGAAGTCCACAGTACAGAAGTGGATGGGGATTCTGAGTATCTGTCGTAAAGCAGGAAAGCTGGAGATGGGACTTGCCCCTACAAAAGATGCTTTGACACAGTCCCGTGCATGTTGTGTTCTTGTGGCACAGGATGCATCGGAAAAGACCCGGAAAGAAGCGTGCTTTTTCAGCAGCAATGCAAACGTGCCACTGCTTGATCTTCCTTTTACAAAATTGGAGATGGCACAGTGTGTTGGAAGAGCGTCCGGGGTATTTGCTGTTTGCGACAGAGGGTTCACAAAGCGAATGCAGGAACTTGCTGAGGCAATGCAGCAGGAACAGGAATAGAGATGCTACATGAGAAACCGGCGACTGTTTGACAGAACCCGGTGCAGAAACAGGAGGATTTCGCCTATGACGAAGAAAATAAAGTTGAGTGATGTTGCAAGAGATTTGCATATTTCTACACAGGAACTGGTGGAGTTTTATCAGAAACGGGATGCAAACGGAAATTCGAAAAAGGGAGTAACAGGACTAACCCCGGAGGAAATCAATCTTGCATTGGAATATTACTCACAGAAATCACAGGTAGAGAATTTTGACGGCTATTTTGCTTCAAAGGATGTTCCGAGAAAGCAAGAGACGAAAAAGCCGGCAGAGAATACCGAGAAAAAGGCACAGGACAGCCGGAAGTCCCAAGAGGGAAAGAAAGCACAGGAGAGTCGGAAGTCTCAGGAAACCCGGAAGTCTCAGGATGGGAGCCATAAGAAATCCCAGGAACAGCCTGCATCCGGGAAGAAAACACAGACTGCGCAGAGCAAGAAGCCACAGGAGGCAGCAAGTGCTGCTGCGGAGAAGAAACAGCCGGAGCGGAAACAGCCCCAGAATGCTGCCCCCAAGAAAGAAAACCGCAAGCCCCAGAAACAGGCTGCCAAGGCACAGAAGCATGGGGAACGGCTTCATGTAGAGGTGGAGATGGCATCTGCGGAGAGTATTACCACAGAAAAGCGTCGCACGGTCGATACCAGAGGCTCTTATGTTGATCTGGATAAGTACAATCAGCGGTATGAGCAGATTGCCCCTGCCGGAAAGTATAGTGGGGATAAGTATTCCACCAAAAAGCAGAAAATCAACCAGAAGTCTGCACAGCGTAGCCGTCAGAAGTATTCCAACAAACGGGAAACAGAGCAGGATAAGCTGCGTAGACTGGAACTGGAGCGTGCCAGAAAGCAGCAGCTTCGTGTACGGATTCCGGATGTGATTTCCGTAGGAGAACTTGCAACCCGGTTGAAGGTAACTGCAACAGAAGTTATCAAGCGACTGATGCTTCTTGGGGTAATGGCAACAATCAATGAAGAAATTGACTTTGATACAGCGTGCCTGGTGGCAGAGGAACTTGGTGCAAAGGTAGAGCACGAAGTAATCGTCACCATTGAAGAGCGCTTGATTGAAGAAAATGATGATACCGAAGATACTGAAGAGCGTTGCCCTGTTGTTGTTGTTATGGGTCACGTTGACCACGGTAAGACTTCGATTCTGGACAGAATCCGCAATGCCCATGTTACTGCCGGAGAAGCCGGCGGAATTACCCAGCATATCGGTGCATATCAGGTGCAATATGAGGGCAAAGATATCACGTTCCTGGATACACCGGGACACGAGGCATTTACCGCAATGCGTGCAAGAGGTGCTAATATTACCGATATTGCAATCTTGGTTGTTGCTGCCGATGATGGCATTATGCCGCAGACGGTAGAGTCTATCAATCACGCAAAGGCAGCCGGTGTTTCTGTTATTGTTGCAATTAACAAGATGGATAAGGAAGGCGCAAATCCGGATCGTGTCAAGGAAGAACTGACCAAGTATGGTATGGTCTGCGAAGAGTGGGGCGGTGACGTAATTTGCGTTCCGGTTTCCGCAAAAACAGGCGAGGGAATTGACGAACTTCTGGAGAATATTCTGCTGGTTGCAGAAACAAGCGAGTTAAAGGCAAATTCAAACCGTCGTGCGAAGGGTACTGTTGTAGAGGCAAGACTGGATAAGGGCAGAGGTCCGATTGCAACCTTGCTTGTACAGAATGGTACGCTGCATACCGGGGACGTAATTATTGCAGGAACTGCGGTTGGTAGAGTGCGTGTAATGTCCAATGACAAGGGACAGCCGGTAGAAACTGCCGGACCGTCTGTACCGGTAGAAATTACCGGTCTGGCAGAAGTGCCGGAGGCAGGAGATGTCTTTAACGCAGTTGAGGACGAACGTCTTGCAAGAGAATTGGTAGAACAGCGGAAGCACGAAGCAAAGCAGGCAAAGTTCAACGAGTATCAGAAGGTAACGCTGGATAATCTGTTCAGCCAGATTGAACAGGGTGAGATGAAAGAACTTTCTCTGATTGTCAAGGCAGACGTACAAGGTTCTGTAGAGGCAGTGACCCAGTCTCTGGAAAAGCTGTCCAATGAAGAAGTACGGGTTCGTGTAATCCATGGTGGCGTTGGCGGAATCAAGGAAAGCGACGTAATGCTTGCAAGTGCATCCAATGCAATTATCATCGGATTTAACGTAAGACCGGATCAGACAGCAGAGGAAATTGCTGCAAGAGATAAGGTAGACATCCGCACCTATCGTGTAATTTATGATGCAATCGAGGAAATCGAAACAGCGATGAAGGGAATGCTTGCACCGAAGTATCGTGAAGTGGTAATGGGACGAATTGAAGTCCGCCAGGTTTATAAGATTTCTAACGTTGGTGCAGTTGCCGGGGCATATGTACAGAACGGTAAGGTTACCAGACAGTGCGAGATCCGTGTGGTACGAGATGGAATTGTTATTGCAGAAGATAAGATGTCCAGCCTGAAGCGGTTTAAGGATGACGTAAAGGAAGTCGGCGAAAGCTTTGAGTGCGGTATTACTCTGGAGAAATTCCGTGACTTCAAGGAAGGCGACATCTTTGA
>CAYXKI010000014.1:5863-10649 GCA_964465095.1 uncultured Ruminococcus sp. | reverse complement strand
AGAATTTGCCGAAAAGACGGGTGCAATATCCTATGAGAACAAGTTCTCGGGGATTGCCGGAAAGAAGAAAGAAGGCTGGGAAGCATGGCGAATTTTAAAACCAATCGAACAGAAGAAGATATTCTCAGAGAAATGACAGCAATTCTGCGAGAACTGAAAGACCCAAGAATTGATCCGATGCTGACAGTGGTACGTTCAGAACTTTCCCGGGATTTGTCTGATTGTAAGATTTTTGTCTCCAGCTTGTCGGGAAGAGAGGCTGCAAAGGAATCTTGTAAGGGCTTGGATAGCGCCAGCGGATATATCCGTAGAGAGTTGCTTCGGCGGTTGAAGATCAGAAAGAGTCCTGCACTGCATTTTGTTGCAGATGATTCCATTGCGCATAGTGCGGAAATCAATCGGATGCTTCATCAGATTCAGCCGGCTGTGGAAGAGGATACTCCGGAAGAAAAGGAGTGAAAAGCAGATGCAAAGCTTGACTTTATCGGAAACTGCGGAATATCTTCGCGGTTGTGAAGATGTTTATATTTTGATTCACCAAAGTCCGGATGGGGATTGTGTCGGTGCAGGCTATGCGCTGTCGGCAATGCTTCGGCAGCTTGGAAAGCGCACGCTTGTGAAATGCAGCGATCCGATTCCAAAACGCTATCAGTTTTTGCAGGCTGCTGCACCGGAGGAAACAGAACAATTTTCTCCAAAGACTATTCTCACCGTCGACGTGGCAGATCCAAAACTTCTTGGAAAAGAAGTGCAGGAGGCGTATGGGGATAAAGTTGATTTGTGTATTGATCATCACGCTTCCAATGTGCCTTATGCTCAAAAACGATATCTGGATGGAACCGCCGCAGCAGCTTGTGAGATTCTCTATCAGTTGTCAAAGCTGCTTCCGGTTACACTGACAGCAGAGATTGCAACTTGCCTTTATACAGGGATTGCGACAGATACAGGCTGTTTTCAGTATGATAATGTCAGTGCAATTACCCATAAAAGCGTGGCAGAATTGATGGAATGCTGCCCGGAGGTAGGTTATGCCAGAATCAATCGGGCGATGTTTGCTGTGAAAAGTTTCGGCAGACTGCAACTGGAACAGCTTTTGATTGATAAACTGGAACGGTATCTGGATGGAAAATGTATTTTGATTTGCATTACCCAGGAATTTATTCAGAAATTTCAGATTGATGAGGCAGAATTGGATGGAATCGCCGGTTTTCCCTTGCAAGTAGAAGGGGCAGAAATCGGGATTACAATGAAGGAAAGAGAGCCGGGAAAATTTCGTGTTTCCATGCGGTCAGCAGACACTGCGGATGTTTCTGTAATTTGTCAGTTGCTAGGCGGTGGGGGACATAAGAAAGCCTCCGGTTGTCTGGTAAAAGGAACAGCAGAAGAAGCACGGGAAAAACTGCTCTGGGCAGTTTCGAAGGGATGGGAACCCAAATGACTCAAGATAATTTACAAGGCGTACTCTGCATGAATAAACCTACTGAATTTACATCCTTCGATGTAATTGCAAAGCTTCGGGGCATTTTGCATATGCGTCGATTGGGACATACCGGTACATTAGACCCGATGGCAACGGGGGTTCTGCCTGTATTGGTGGGACGTGCCACAAGAGCCAGTGATATTTTGCCGGATCAGACCAAGACATATAAAGCCTGGGTGCGGTTCGGATGGGAAACGGATACCCAGGATGTCTGGGGCGTTCGGACACAGATATATCCGAAAATGCACGTTACAAAGGAAGAACTGGAAGCCGTACTGCCGCAATTTCTTGGCAAAATTCAACAGATTCCCCCGATGTATTCTGCGGTGTCTGTAGACGGGAAGCGGCTTTATGAACTGGCAAGAAAGGGAATCGAAATTGAGCGTCCTGCCAGAACGGTGGAAATCTTTGAACTGAAGTTGGAAGAATGGGACGAGGCGGCACAGACAGCCGTTCTGTCTGTTTCCTGTGGCAAGGGAACGTATATCCGCACCCTTTTGTCGGATATCGGAAAAGCACTCCATGGTGGTGCAGTGATGACGGCGCTTTGTCGCACGCGTGCTTGTGGGTTCTCTTTGGAGCAGTGTTATACCTTTGAGGAGGTTGCTACCTTTTATCGGGAGGGAACACTTTCGGAACATCTGATTCCCATTGACCAGTTGTTTGCAGCTTTGCCGGCACTTCACCTTGATGAGAAACAAGCGACACAGTATTGCAACGGGGTAAAACTCTCTGCAAGCCAGTTTACGGAGTATCAGGGTGCGGAGATAACGTATCGTGTTTATGCACCGGAAGAACGGTTTCTTGGTACGGCGATGGTAGAACCGGAATCCGAACTTCTCCGGGTGGGGAAAAATTTTCGATGAAAGGCGTAGAACAGATTCTATGGGTAGTTTGAAAACGGAACAGACGGTTCCGACAGACGCTTCGATTCAAAGCAGCGCAGTGGCACTTGGCTTTTTTGACGGTGTACATCTCGGACATCGTGCTGTGTTGCAAGAGGCGACAGCGTGTGCCGAAAAAAAGGGACTGGTTCCTTGTGCATTTACTTTTGCGGCAGACTCCCTGCCGGTAAAGCAGGGCACAAAGCTACGCTATTTATATCAGGATGAACAGAAGCGGCAGCTTCTTCAGGCATGTGGGATACAGAGGGTTTTGTGCCCTGCCTTTTCACAGCTTTGCGATCTTGATGGAGAAACATTTTGCCGACAGATTTTGGTGGAACAGCTTCACGCAAAAGACGTGTTTTGCGGCAGTGATTTTCGCTTTGGAAAAAAAGCAGCATGGGATATCTCAGATTTAAAGGCGTTTGGCGAGATTTTTGGCTTTGCGGTACATGTTGTGTCCGCAGTTTGCTGTGAGGGAGAAAAGGTTTCTTCTACTGCCATTCGCAAGGCACTGGAAAATGGTTGCCCGGAACAGGCAGCAAAGTTGCTTGGTGCACCCTATGCAATCTATGGCACAGTATGCCATGGCAAAGCATTGGGGAGAACCCACTTTGTTCCTACGATCAATTTGCCTTTTGGGGAAAATCAACTGCTTCCTCGATTTGGGGTTTATGTTTCACAGACAGAGACTCCCTCCGGGTGTTATGATTCCATTACAAATATCGGGGTAAATCCTACGGTAAAAGAGGATGGTTGCCCGGTAGCTGAGACATTTCTGCTGGATTTTACCGGCGATTTATATACACAGACTTGCAAGGTTTCTTTGCACCATTTTCTCCGACCGGAACAGCGATTTGCGACAACAGAAGCGCTTTATGCGCAGATTGCCAAGGATCAGGAAGCTTGTCGTTTGTGGAGAAAGGGACATTGTACTGTCTAAGAAAGGAATAAACAGAACTATGAGTAAAAAAGTAAGAACCAGATTTGCACCAAGTCCTACCGGTTATATGCATATCGGGAATTTGCGTACTGCACTGTACGCTTATCTGATTGCAAAAAAAGATGACGGGGACTTTATTTTGCGAATTGAAGATACAGACCAGGAGCGTTATGTAGAGGGTGCAGTGGATGTAATTTATGACACCCTGAAGCTTGCAGGGCTTACTTGGGATGAGGGTCCTGATATTGGCGGACCTGTAGGACCTTATGTTCAGTCTGAACGAATGGGAATGTTTAAGTCCTATGCAGAAGAATTGGTAAAAACCGGTCATGCATATTACTGTTTCTGCGACAAAGAACGTCTGGACGAGGTGCGGAAAATTCAGGAGGCATCCCGGATTGCACCTATGTACGACCGTCATTGTCGCAATCTGACACCGGAAGAGGTACAGGAAAAACTGGATGCCGGTGTGCCTTATGTCATTCGTCAGAAAATGCCGCTGGATGGTACAACGACATTTCACGATGAAATCTATGGTGATATTACCGTAGAGAACAGCACGCTGGATGATCAGATTCTGATTAAGACAGACGGAATGCCGACCTATAATTTCGCAAATGTAGTAGACGATCATCTGATGGGAATTACCCATGTGGTTCGTGGCAATGAGTATCTGTCTTCTGCTCCGAAGTATAATCTGTTGTACCAGGCATTTGGCTGGGAAGTTCCTACTTATGTTCACTGTGCACCGGTTATGAAAGATCAGACCCATAAGCTTTCTAAGAGAAACGGTGACGCTTCTTTCCAGGATCTGATGGAAAAGGGCTATTTGCCACAGGCAGTGGTAAACTTTATTGCACTTCTTGGTTGGGCACCCACCGGGGAACAGGAAATCTATACGCTGGATGAACTGAAAGAAGTTTTTGCGATCAGTGGGATCAGCAAATCCCCTGCAATTTTTGATAGTGCAAAGCTTCGTGCAATCAATGGCGCATATGTACACAAAATGAGTCCGGAGGAATTTAAGGCAGCAGCAATGCCCTATATCCAGAAGGTTGTAACAAGAACTGATGTGGACTTTGATCTGTTGTGTAGCGTGCTGCAAAATCGTACAGAGGTCTTTTCGGATATTCCGGAGCAGGTAGACTTTATTGACGCAATGCCGGAATATGATCTTGAAATGTATCGCCACAAGAAGATGAAAACAACGCCGGAGACAGCACTTGAAGCGTTAAAGGCAATTTTGCCTGTATTGGAACAGGTAACCGTATGGGATACCGAACATCTTCACGAGGCAATGTTTGCGAAGATTGCGGAACTGGAAGTGAAAAATGGTTGGATGCTGTGGCCGATTCGTACGGCTGTTTCCGGGAAGCAGTTCACGCCAGGTGGCGGTGTAGAACTTTGTGCAATTCTCGGAAAAGAGGACACTTTAAGCCGTGTCCGTAATGCGATTGCAAAACTGACAGAAGCAGTATA
>CAYXKI010000014.1:0-5763 GCA_964465095.1 uncultured Ruminococcus sp. | reverse complement strand
AGGACACTTTAAGCCGTGTCCGTAATGCGATTGCAAAACTGACAGAAGCAGTATAGCTTTCGTATGATTATCACTTGATTATCACAATACTTTGTTATAATTGTGTCAAAGCAGTATTTTTGCTGTATATACAAGGGAGAGCAGGGATTCCCGGCTTTCTTAGTAAGGAGGCAATCATAAGAAATGATTGAAGTCAAACATTTGACCAAACATTATGGTGACAAAGTCGCTGTCAATGATATCAGCTTTACGGTAGAAGACGGCGAGATTCTGGGACTGTTGGGACCCAATGGTGCAGGCAAGTCAACAACCATGAATATGTTGACCGGCTATATTAGTTCTACGTCCGGACAGGCACTGATCAATGGTGTGGATATTCTGGAAGATCCGATTAAAGCCAAATCGCAGATCGGTTATCTGCCGGAGTTGCCACCCCTTTATCTGGATATGACGGTAATGGGCTATCTGAATTTTGTTTACGACTTGAAAAAGTGTAAGTTGCCCAGAAAGTCACACTTGCAGGATGTTTGCAATCTGTGTCGGATTACAGATGTATCCGGTCGTGTGATTAAGCATTTGTCCAAGGGCTATCGTCAGCGTGTTGGCGTGGCACAGGCATTGGTGGGCAATCCGCCGATTCTGATTCTGGACGAGCCAACTGTTGGACTTGACCCGAAGCAGATTATCGAAATTCGTACTCTGGTGAAAAAGCTTGGAAAACGGCATACTGTGATTCTGTCGTCTCACATTCTGACAGAGATTCAGGCAGTTTGCGACCGTGTGGTAATTATTGATCACGGAAAAGTTGTTGCCAATGACACAACCGACAATCTGTCCAAGTCTGTGTCCGGTTCTCATAAGCTTGTGGTTCGTATGGACGGGGCAAAGAGCGAGGTACTCCAGGCAATTCGTGCCATTTCCGGTGTTGTAAAGGTAATGGCAGATATGGAACGTGAGCCGGGAATCTTTGAATATGAGATTGAGTCCCGCCCGGATGCAGATATCCGTCTTGCATTGAATGATATGGTACAGGCAAATGGCTGGCATATCTATAAAATGGATCTTGGTGAGATGACATTGGAAGATGTCTTCCTGAAGATTACTATGGGGGATAGTGTGACGCTCGGTGAGCAGACGGAAAAGACAACCCCGAAAATCCGTCTGACAAGATCAGTTGTACCAAGCATCCAGCCACCGGAAATGCCACTTACACCGGACAGTGCAACACCGGTGACAGAGGTAACTGCACCGATTTCGGAAGAATCTACAGAAGAATCCACCGAAGCGTCGACTGATTCGGCTGAAACACAGGAAGGAGGAGAGGCGTAATGGGAGCAATTTTCCGAAGAGAATTGGGGGCATATTTTACCTCCAGTATTGCGTATGTATTCCTTGCAGTGTTCTATCTGGCAGCAGGATATTTTTTCTATGCATCTTCTCTCTATTCTTCGACAACAGATATGTCTGGCGTATTTACGAGCCTGTTTCTGATTATTGTCATTCTGATTCCGATTCTGACCATGCGCTTGTTTAGTGAGGAAAAGAAACAGAAAACAGAACAGGGGCTTCTTACTGCTCCGGTTTCTCTTGCAGGAATTGTTTTGGGTAAGTATTTTGCAGCCCTTGTGATTTATGTAATCGGAATT
Source organism: uncultured Ruminococcus sp. (assembly GCA_964465095.1). Classification (GTDB taxonomy): domain Bacteria; phylum Bacillota; class Clostridia; order Oscillospirales; family Ruminococcaceae; genus Ruminococcus_C. The sequence goes on along the minus strand of CAYXKI010000014.1, from coordinate 4,117 downwards.
GCGGTTCTGTTCCTCTATGCGGTAATTCTAAGCTTTTTCGGCGCAGTTGCCTGGGGCATTGTAGTCGCAAATATCTTGTCTTTGTTCCTGGTTGGAGCAGCCTTTATTTCGGTAACAACCTTTATCTCCTCTTTGACGGAAAATCAGGTTGTTGCAGCAGTACTGGGCATTATTGCACTGTTGGCACTGTATATGCTGGATGTAGTGGCACAATATGTGGACAGTGTTCCGGTTCTGCCGACTGTTTTAAATGCACTTTCGTTCTATACCAGATATTCAAACTTTACGGCGGGTCTGTTTGATCCGGCGAGCGTGCTGTTTTACATCAGCACAGCGGTAGTGTTTAATTTCCTTACCGTTCGTGTATTTGAAAAACGGCGCTGGAGCTGAGAGGAGGACAGAAACCATGCAGGAAAAGGAAACCAAAGAAAAAGAAACCGAAACCCCCGAAGTGCAGGAAAGCAAAAAATCCAAGGAAAAAGCGGATGCACCGATTTCGGAGGAAAAGCGACAGAAGAAACTGAAACGGCGCAAGAAGCTGAAATATGGCTCTCTGGCAACGGCTGTTTCCGTGATATTTATTGCTGTTGTTGTACTGGTGAACGTAATCGTTGCCCAACTTGGGAAGCGTTATCCCGATATGGAATTGGATCTTACAACAACCAATTTGTATGAGATCAGCGATGAAACACTGGATTATATTCAGAATCTGAACAAAGATGTAGAAATTGCGGTTTCTGCGGATGAGAGCAATTTCCAGACCGGCACATACAACAAGATGATTTCGGAGACGATTGATCGTTATGCCGGGTATTCCGATCACATTAAGGTGACTTATTTTGACACCACAAAAGATCCGGATGTTCTTGCAAAATATCAGGATATGTATAGTGGTACCATTGATTCCAATGAGATTATCGTAACAAGCGGTGACCGGATCAAGGTGTACAGCATCAACGATATGTTTGAGATTGATGAGGACAACTACTATTACTATTATTATGGGTATATGGATTATGAAGATCTGATTACCGGGTTTAAGGGCGAACAGGTTCTGACAACGGCGATTATGAATGTAACCGATTCAAATCCTAAGACGGTTGGTCTGATTATGACTTCCAATGGGGATTATATCTTTAGTGCAACTCAGGCAAACTATTATGCGATGACCCAGACAGAGTCTCTTCTGGATTCCAATGGCTATGACGTGGAAGAAATTGATATGATCAATACCGATTTTGATCCGGAGGATTATGATATTCTGTTGTTGCCTGCACCGGCATCGGATCTGACGACAGATGCAGTTGCAAAGCTGACAGATTTCTTGTACAACGATGGCAATCTGGGCAAACAGTTGATTTATATTGCAGACTATACCCAGGCATCTACGCCAAATCTGGATGCATTCCTGAAAGAGTGGAACATCACCATTGACAGCAGTTATGTTGTGGATGAAAACAGCAGCACCAATCAGGCAGTCAATATTGTAATCAGTTCCGGTAGAAGCATTTCTGCCCCCATTGTAACAGTAACCGATGAAGAGGATTATACCGGCAATCTGTCAAATACAAGTCTGCCGATTGTTGCACCGATTGCAAGACCGATTACAGAACTCACTGCAAACAATGGTAGAGTGGTATATTCCTTGTTGACAACTGCGGATACGTCTTATCGCTATCCTTTGACCTTGAAGAGTTCAACAGATTCTGAGGATGCACTGACAGAAGATACCACAGAAGCTGCAACAGAGGAAGAGAGCGCAGAGACTACAACAACTACGTTTGATACGTCCACTGCGGAATATGGTGCAAATACGGTAATGGCACTTTGTCAGGATCAGCAGTCTACTGGCAGCGAATTGATTGAGAGTGACATTCTTGTGCTTGGTTCTATGTCCATGTTGGACTACAATTTGCTTCAGGATTCTGCTTACAACAATGCGGAATACTTTGTTGGTGTGCTGAACAGCATTTGTGGCAAGGAAGACAGCATTGTCATTGCTGCAAAGGATCTGAGTCAGACAACCATTTCTGCAACAGACACCCAGTTAAAGGCAATCCGTACTGTGGTTGTATTTGTGATTCCGTTGGTTGTTGTTGTAATTGGCGTTATCGTTGCATTGCGCAGAAAGTGGAAATAAGAACGAGTTCTAAGAGAAGCATCACAGAGAATTGAGACTCTGAAAGGATGAAAATTGGATGGGAAAAAAGATAGTAGGGATTGTCTCCGGTGTGGCACTTGTGGCAGTGCTTGGTGTTGGCGCAGCATTTTTGCTGAAAACCACGCCGGAAGATGAAACCGATTCCTCCTCAGAGGAGAGTAGCAGCACTGCTGTTGTGGTGGATCTGACAGAAGAAGACGCAAACGATGTGACTTCCATTGATGTAACAAATGCGACCGGAAGCTTCGAGGTGGTTCGTACCCAAGAGGGGGATGATGATAACAATGCTGTTTTCGCCATTGCCGGATGGGAAGATCTTCCCATGAACACCTCCACCTTGTGGACGCTGCCAAATAACACAGCATCTCTGAGTACGGTAGATCTGGTAGAGGAAAACGCTTCTGATCTGGCGAAGTTTGGATTGGATGACGACACAGCAATTCATGTGACGTTGCATTTTGCCGACGAGACAAGTTATTCTTTCCGGGTTGGCAATGCAACTTCTGACACCACCTACACGTATCTTGCGCCGGAGGATTCTGATACTGTTTATACAGTAAAGACTTCACTGGTTGCGAATTTCAGCAACGCAGCGACAGATTTTGTTTCTACGACCATTCTGGAAGAACCGGACGACGACGATTATCCGATTGTCAATTATCTGGAACTGGAACGACAGGATCTGGATTATGTGATTCGGTTGGAGTACGACGAAACATCACAAGATGACGAGGTAACCGGTGGTACTATGGCAGCCCATGAGATGGTAAGCCCTGTGCCGGCATACCTGAATGTGGATAATTCCACAGAGGTCATTACCGGAATGTTTGGGTTGACAGCAGAGACTATTGCGGTTCCCCATCCGGAAACAGCAGATTTTGAAAGCTGTGGACTGAGTGAACCCTTTGGCACCGCAGTAATGGATTGCGACGATGGCAATACCTATACCCTCACTTTCAGTACGAAACAGACAGATGAGGATGGCGCAGCATTCTATTATGCATATCTGGACTGCGTCAATGGAATTTACAAAGTTTCTGAGGACAACATGGTGTGGGCAACCACCACACCGACAGATATTGCCTCAAAACTGGTGATTGCATCTTACGTCTGGGATATTGGTTCACTTCATGTGTCTGTAGAAGATCAGACCTTTGATTTTACTGTGACCGGTTCCAGTCAGGATGACGCAGTAGTTACTCTGAATGGGGAGAGCACCGATAGCGAACGATATCGTCAGTTTTATTCGTTCCTCTTGAACACCTCAGCAGAAACCATTGATCTGACACAAGAAGTCCAGGGAGATGCACTTGCGACAATTTCCTTTGAAACGCAGGATGGAAGCTTCTCAAGAGAGTTGTGCTTCTATGCCATTGACGACTATACTTGTTTGATTACCGTTAATGGCAAGTCAGCCTATACTTGCAGAAGGTCTTATTTGGATACGCTGCTGCGTAATATGGAAAAATACGATACAGAGGAAGATTTTGCAACTAACTGGAGTTAAAATAAGGGCTGTTTTAATCCAAAAAGCGAAATAAAATCAAAAACACCGGGAGAAAGGAAGGATCATTGATGAATCAGGAATTTTTTATGTACCGAGGCTATCCTCTCGTACGAAGCGGGAATCAGATTTATTACGGGTATATGTCAGAACCCTATGTCGTGATGATGCAGATTGCACATCAGAAGGAGACGGACGATGGGCTGATGGTTGCCGATAAGATCAAGGTTTACCAGATGGCGACAAAAGAGTCCAATCCTGTGAAAGCAATCGTAAAAACTTCTGACCGCCCGAATCTTTATGAGGCAGTAGACCTTGCACATGTGTGGCTGAAACGTGCGGAAAAAGACGCACAGGCAGCACAGTAAGGAAAGGCGACACCGCACAAAGAACATCTGAAAAGAAGCAGCTTCCTTTTGGAGGCTGCTTTTTGATTTTTGTGGATTATTACG
>CAYXKI010000013.1:17088-18915 GCA_964465095.1 uncultured Ruminococcus sp. | reverse complement strand
TGACAGGCGACAGCCTGCCTGCATGATTTTTGCACAATCTGACAAAAAATCTGACTGCGCATCTGACGCACAATCTTTGTGCGGTGTTGCCTAAAGCATTCTGAATTCCCCCTTTTTCCTCCACTTGTCAGAATTCAGAATATGTGTTATAATAAAGGCGACATCGCAGGAACACTCTACGATATCGCTTTAAATCTTATTCCCCGAAAGTGAGGCTTTCTCTATGAAAACAATTGGAATTATTGGCGCAATGCCATCAGAACTTGTCGACATCCGCAAGGCACTTTGTGACTCGGAAATCATAAAAAAATCCGGCTTTGATTATTATGTGAATCAGGTGGGTGACACTAGAGTGGTACACGTTTGCAGTGGAATCGCCAAGGTTAATGCTGCCGTTTGTACACAGGTGCTTATTGACACATTTTCCCCGGATGCAATTTTAAATGCCGGTATTGCCGGTGGAATGCAAAGCACTGTAAAAGTCTGTGACGTTGTCGTTTCCAGTGAAGTGCTTCCGCATGATCTGGATCTTCATTTTCTCCAGGATTATCCCCCTTATTGTGGGATCTATCAAGCAGATGCCGGGCTGATTCGTCTTGCAAAAGAAACTTGTGGAGAATTTGGGGTCAATGTCTTTGAGGGACGTATTGTTTCCGGCGAGGCGTTTATTTCCGACAATCAGGTCAAAGCAGACATCTTATCTCGTCTGAATCCATACGCTGTGGATATGGAGAGTTCTGCGGTGGGACATTGCGCCTATCTGAATCAGACTCCTTTTGTCAGCATCCGTTGTATCTCCGACAATGCAGACGATGAGGGGGCAATGTCTTTTGACCAGTTTGAAAAAATCGCTGCAAAACGTGTGGCGGATATTGTGATTCGCATGATTGAAAAATTTTAAGAGGGATTTTCTATGACACTGCAACAGTTGCAATATATCATCGCCATTGCGGAACATGGTTCTATCAGCGAAACCGCAAAACGTCTTTATGTGGCACAGCCTACTCTTTCCAGCGCAGTACGTACTTTAGAAGAAGAGTTCGGGATTACCATTTTCCACCGTTCTGCAAGAGGCATTGCCCTGACACCGGATGGCAGCGAATTCTTGTCCTATGCCAGACAGGTTGTGGAACAGGCAGATCTGATGCATCAGCACTATGGTGCACCAAGGCAATCCAAACAGCGTTGTTCCATCTCCTCTCAGCACTATGCCTTTGTGGTAGACGCTTTTGTGCGACTTGTTCAACGGCTTTCCCCGGAGTCCTATCAATTTACACTCCGGGAAACACGCACCCACGAAATTATGGAGGATGTGCGCAATTGTAACAGCGAACTTGGCATTTTATATCTCAGCAGTTTTAACCGCAGGATTCTCCTTGCAATGTTTGAGGAATATGGACTGGAATTTCACAGCCTCTCTATTGCAAAACCCCATGTTTTCCTGAAAAAAGACCATCCTCTTGGGAAAAAAGCTACTGTCACAATGGAAGAACTGGCACCCTATCCCTTTCTCTCTTTTGAACAGGGGGTACACAACTCCTTTTATTTTGCAGAAGAACTTTTGCCAACCATTCCCCATGAAAAGCGTATTCAGGTCAGCGACCGTGCAACTCTGTTTAATCTTCTTCGTGGCGTTTCCGGCTATACCATATGTAGCGGTATGGTCAGCGCAGAATTAAACGGCAGCGATATCATTTCTGTCCCTTTAGATACCAGCGAAACCATGGAAATCGGTTGGCTTTCCAATCCCAAAGCCACACCAAGTGATGCAGGGAAATTGTATATTCAAGAACTGAATACTGTGCTGCAAGAATATCATAGTTAAGA